>NZ_JBUYSY010000018.1:0-47574 GCF_055231795.1 Flavobacterium riviphilum | reverse complement strand
AATATCTAACTTCTAATATCTAACTTCTAATATCTAACTTCTAATATCTAACTTCTAATATCTAACTTCTAATATCTAACGTCTAACGTCTAACCTCTATCGTCTATTTCGAATCTTTACGCTTTTTGTTTCTAGTTTTAAGCATATTACGATTCACAGAGCCGTGGGTTTTTTTCTTCGTTTTCGAAGGTCCTCCTAAATTGACTTTCTGATTTTTTTTGCTTTTTTCATGAAACGCTCCTTCGCCTTCTAAGGTGACTTTTTTCAATAAGAATTTTACAGGCTGACGATCTTTCTCCGGTCCAATCAATTGTGTGGATACCGCTACTTCCTCTGGAAAAGGGGATAGGGGCAATTCCATGTTCATCAACAATTCGATCTCAATTTTGGATTCTTCTTCTCTTGGTGATACAAAATTGAGGGCAGTACCCAAAGCATCCGCTCTACCGGTTCTACCAATGCGGTGCATGTACAATTCAGGTAGTTCGGGCATTTCAAAATTGATGACATGGGTGATATTGGAAATATCCAACCCTCTAGCCATAACATCGGTGGTGATCAATCCTCTCAAACGGCCTTCTTGAAATTCGGCCATAGTATTCAAACGATAATTTTGTGATTTGTTAGAATGGATGATCCCGAATTGTCCTTCAAAAAGGGAATCGATTTTATCAAAAAGTAAATCGGATATTTTTTTATTATTAACAAAAACCAAAACCCTACTCATGGTTTCCTCTTGGGTTAACAAATGGGCTAGTAAATTGACTTTGGTATTGAAATTGGGTACACTATAAGTAAGCTGTGTGATGTTTTCTAATGGCGTCCCAGAGGGAGCAAGTGTTACTTCTTCGGGATAATCAAAGTAATCATTCAATAGTTCATCCACTTCATCGGTCATGGTGGCCGAGAATAAAATGTTCTGACGCTTGGTTTTCATCATGGCCAATAAGGCAGTCAATTGAGGTCTAAAGCCCAAATTCAACATTTCGTCAAATTCGTCGATGACTAATTTTTGAGTTACATCAAAGCGAACAACCGCGTCCAAAGCCAAATCCATCGTTCTACCTGGGGTGCCAACAAGGATGTCAACCCCTTCATACACGGCTTTTTTTTGTGTGTTAATGTTTACCCCTCCGTAAATCCCGAGGGTTTTAACCGACAAGTATCGGGTGAGTTTTTCTACTTCTTCTACCACTTGAACCACCAATTCGCGGGTAGGCACCAAAATCACAATTTTGGGTGTATTGGTGTTGGTGAATTTATATTGTTTTAACAAAGGAATAAGGTAAGCAAAAGTTTTACCGGTTCCGGTTTGTGCGATTCCCATCATGTCTCTGCCCGATAGAATCACCGAAAAAGTTTTCTCTTGTATGGGAGTAGGCGAGGTAAACCCTAAGTCATTAATGGCTTTTTGTAAGGATTTAGGAAGTTGGAATTGCTCGAAAGTACGCATGAATCTAATTTTTGTGCAAAGATAGGTATAATTTAGGCATTTTTTTCTTTTCATTTCCACCCGCCAAGGAACGCCTCCTTTCGAGCATCGAGAATTTGTAAAAGGTATAGTAGCAAATCCTTTCTCCGATTAAGTTTTTACAATATATCCAAACCCCAAAACTCACTCTTCACTTTTCACTTTTCACCTCTCACCTCTCACTTTTCACTCCTCACTCCTCACATCTCACTTCTCACATCTCACATCTCACCTCTCACATCTCACATCTCACTTTTCACCTCTCACTTTTCACCTCTCACTTCTCACTCTTCACTTCTCACACTTCACATCTCACCTCTCACCTCTCACCTCTCACCTCTCACCTCTCACCTCTCACTTCTCACTTCTCACATCTCACATCTCACATCTCAGATCTCAGATCTCACTCTTCACATCTCACATCTCACATCTCAAATCTCAGATCTCACTTTTCACTTCAACAACCGCTTTACCCGCATTAAAAGTTCCTCGGGATTAAAGGGCTTGGTCACGAAATCATCCACGCCCAGTTGAAACGCTTCGACCACGCTTTTTTCTTCTTCTCCTAAAAACGACAAAGCAATTACGGCGGTTTTGGGATAATTTTTTTTAACATAATCAATAATTTCGAAACCCGATTTAAGTTGTAAAAGAAGGATGGTAATGACCAAATCAGGTTGTAGTTTTGGAAGAAGCGCAAGGGCTTCAATGCCATTTTCTACAAAAGTCAATTCGTAGTTTTCTTTTCTAAAAATCGCTTTCAAAATAGCAAGGTTCATAGAATCATTGTCTATTATCAAAATTTTTTTGGAGGACATAAGCGTTATTTTTTATACAATTCAATTTCATCTAACATGACCATTGGTTTTTTGTTTTTTCTTTTTCGCCAAATAGGCAATTCCGACTGGTTGCGAATCACAATTTTAAGTTGAGTAAAGCTACTAAATTTGCTGCTTCTAAATGTAGCAGTGACTCGACGCACCTCGTCGTTTTCGGTAAGTTGGTCCATAGCAAGCTCTTCGAGCAAGACCCATTTGGATCGTTTGTTTCCCCAAATTTGTATGGTTTCGGGTGGGAAAATCCAATGCCGTTGGTCTTCTAAAAACCCCATTTCTAAAGTATTGAAAGAAAGCTTTTGGGTAGTTAATAGGAACGTTGGATTACTTCCATACCAACCTTGCCAATTGAGGGTGAAATCTCTAGTGCCTCTCACGCCGTCTACCAAATCTTGTTGTCCTTTTCCTTGAAAATCATCCGAGGCTGGGACAAGGTAGGTTACGTCCAGTCCTTCACCTAAATGGTCGGCAAAACCGTTTTGAGCATAAGTTTTCCAATCGTTAAGATAGGTTTCTGGTGACAAACCCCCTTCGCTAAGTTCGTATACCTGGTATTTTCGACATCTCGCGGCAAAATCGGTTGCTTTTTGCATCAACCTAGTTTTTGCTTGGGTCCCGTTGGGGGTATTTTCAAAAAGGCCATGTTGTTTTTTGCCATAATATTTGGCTTGCTGCAAATGAACATAATCAAGATCGAGCCGAATTTTTTCTATTCGAGAGGCCAAAATAGAATCGTTGGCAACGGCCAATGAGGCTTTTTCCAAAATTTGATCGTATTGATCCAATTGTTCGGGACTTAAAAAGCGTTGAATTTGTCCCACAGGACCATCGTATATGTCCAAATAAGAGGCCGATTGAATTTGATTTTGATGCAATACATCTAAATACTGTTGTACAAAAGGCGCCGCTTTTCCATAGTAGCCTCTTAAAAAATCTTGGGTAATTTTCGGGATATCGGCTTGAGGATCCCATAACAATTGGGCCAATAAGTACTGTCTTAATTCATACAGGCTACCGGGTACATCCGCATAACCTTGGGCAAAAACCCCTTTGACTCCCGCTTTTGTATAAGCTTTGAAATTGTCTGAAAACGTATGGAGGTTCGGAAACGGACTCAAATAATTGGAAAAACCTACGGTATAGTCCCAGATAAAGACATGAGGCGAAAGTTGGGTCCATTTTTGTAAAGTTTGCCAGACCGAGGGGTTGTCGATGATGGATTTACTTCTATTCATGGCTATGGGCGAAAAGAGAATATAGAGATTGGGTGCTAAGCGCAATTGTTGGGGAGGGTGGTAAGTAAATAAATAAGAGAGGGTAACAATTTTATGTTGAGGAAATTGTTGGGCCACCTGGTTCAAAAAATAGAAATGAGCCCCTTGTGGTGTGCCATAGCGTTTGTTTTTGGCTTGACATTGGGAACATTCGCAATAAACAATATCATCGTTTTGACTCACCGAATAGTACTGCGCTGTTGGATTTTTGTCAATAATACTAGCCAATTGTTGGGTAAGCAAAGCCAAGGTTTTCGGATTTGAATAACAGAGCCCCTCTGCGTTGCGTTTGCCATTATAATAGGCATAGTATTCGGGATGTGGGGCAAAATAAGTTTTGGGAGGTAATAAAGTGGCAAAGCTATGCCCCCACAAACCAAAAGCATCTAAATACCAATCCAATTTATGCCACGCTCGAAAGGAGGCGTCATAACTGGCAGGATACAATAAACCTCTAAATTGAAAGGTCGGAGTATAGGACTTAAAATAATCAAGTGGGAAACTGAGCTGTGCTGGTTTGGGATAATAGGTGTATTCCGGACTAAACTTTCGTACTTCCCAATACTCTAAAAGTGTATACACGGCATAACGCAAATACTGTGGTGAAGAGGCTTTTAAATAGAGTGTCTTCTGATCTGAAGAAAGGCTAAACGAAGGCGCAGAGAGTGTGGGGTTAAGTTCCAAAACAAGGGCTGGAGTAGTGGAATTGGTTTGTAATTCAAATGTAAAGGGCCCCATAGCTTTTAAATGTTGTTGCAATTCCAGAGCTACTTCTTGCTCCAATGCATTTTGAGCAACAATAACATAGGAAACATGAGGTTTAAAAAGGAGTTGGCCAGGTGCTTTCATAACAGAAAAAAGGAAGAGTATAAAGAACGAAAGGGTTTTCATGACTTTCTAGTTTTAAAAAACATACTGCATGCGCACAGTAATTTCAAATTCACTTTGATGATAATTTTTTATTACTTCTTGATAATTAAAGGCGGTGAGTAAGCCAACTATATATTTTTCATGCAACATCTTTTGCAATCCTAATCCCGCTCGTAGCGATTGTAGGGCAATACGATTTTGCAACAAACCAATGGTGTTTTTGTCATCTGGAGAAGTGCCGATACCCAAATGTAGCGAGCCAAAATCGTGCCGATTGCCATAATAGTATCTTGAAGTAAAGAGGTAACTTGTATATAAGTTGTTGTCATTTTTTTGTAAATAAAAATCACCTTTCAACCAAAAATTGCCATAGTATTTTCCAAGACCCACAACCAAAGCTGCAAAGTCTTCAGAGGAGGTTTGGGTGTAACGCAACCCCAAATTGCTTTCCCAAATCTTTAAAAAAGAAAAATAGTAATTGCCCCCCCATCGAATCTTAGGGAAAACCACATCATTACTTAAGGCAAGGTTGAAGTTGAAATATTGGTTTTTATAGGTGTTGAGGTAGATGTCGGCTTCATATTGCGTGCCTTGTAGGACGATTTGATCCATGCCACGACGGTCCAAGTAAGATACTCTGCCCAAGGCTGTTCCCCATTTTCGTGTAGTACTATAACTCACATTGATCATGTTCCAAGGCCCTACATAGTTCCGGTCAAATGTAGTATTGCTGTATTCGATACCAAGGCGTTGCTGGTTAATTTTACCTTCCAAGTAATTCAAACGCTGTTTGAGGTAGGAGTTATTGCCATAGTTGTGTTGTAAAGTATACAAATACTGCAATTCTTCCTCATCTTGGGCTTGAACTTGCATAACTTCGGCTTTTTTGAACAATAAGGCGGTATTGTTTTTATCGTTGGCAAGCCCTAATTCTACGATTTCTCGAGCTTTATCATATTGACCGTCTTGTGCTTCTAAATCAATCCAATACGGATAAACATCTGCATATTTTGGATTGCGCTCTATAACATAATGATAATAATATCGGGCACTATCCTTGTTTTTGAGCAATTGGTGCATTCTGCCAGCAAAAAGATGAAAATCCAAATAATTGGGTGCCAAACGTTTTCCTAGTAAAGCTTTTTGAAGAATGACTTCATGCAGTACGTCGTTTTTATAATCATTGACAATGACGGAAACCAAGCTGTCAGTGTTAATTTTTTGTGCCCAAACTTCGGTCGACACAAGCATTGCGAGCCAACAAACGATTATAGTTTTATAGAGGAGGTGTATTTTCATCTTACTCAAGTTTGGGAGGAGGAATGGCCTTGACGGGTCATTTCGCCCCATTGTTGTTCTTTTTGTCTAAAAAAATGCCAATAGCCTTTAATGGAAGCATACACATTAAAAGGGTGATAGGCAAAAGGTTCCAAGAGGGCCATCAGAATTAACTTTGAAATCTCAGGTAGCTGGCTATAATGTCGGAAGCGATTTTCTTCTATAATAATGGAAACTAAGGTAACCAATAAATAAAAACAATATACGCAAAGAGACATATACAATAGGAAATCATAGCGATAGAGATGGGTAAAATAACTCAAACCTAATAACAGCAATCCTAATACTTCGAGTAGCGGAATCATAAACTCATAAAAGAAAAAATAGGGGAGCAATAAAAAGCCGGTTTTTCCATATTTAGGGTTGAAAAACATGGAGCGGTGCAAGTATAAGGTTTGGATGAGTCCTCTGGCCCAGCGGACCCGTTGCCGCAATAATATGGTACGGGTAGTAGGTACTTCGGTCCAACAGAGCGATTCGGGTATGTATACAATTTTAAATTTTTCTTTTCTTTCGTACATACATTTACGCATACGCAAAATCAATTCCATGTCTTCACCTAAGGATTTATGCCAATATCCACCAGCTGCAATGGCAATTTCTTTGTCAAACAATCCCAATCCACCAGAGACTAAAAGCAAGCCATTCACTTGAGTCCATGCCATACGTCCAATTAAAAACGAGCGCAAATATTCTAGCTCTTGAAAGCCTGGAAACCATTGTGTAGGAAATTTGGATTGAATCAAATAGCCTTCTTGGATTATAGAAGAATTAGAAGCCCGTATCCCAGCTCCAGTAGCAATCACACGGGTTTGATGTTCAAAAAAGGGTTTGACTAATTTTATTATGGTGTCTTGTTTTAAAATACAATCTACGTCGGTGCATAAAAACAAGGGATATTGGGCCGAATTAATCCCTGCATTAGAGGCATCGGCTTTACTTTTGCCATTTTCCTTATCTACTACTAGTAATTTTGAATATACCGGATTTGTAGACCGATAATGGCCGCGAACAGGTTGTGTTTTCAGCGATTCTACATAATAAAAAGGGACTTTGACTAATTCAAATTCTTGAATTAATTTGACTAAGGTATCGTCTGTACTGCCATCATTTACAATAATGATTTCAAATTTAGGATAGGTTAAGGAAAGCAACGATTTGACATTATATACTATGGTAACTCCTTCATTATAAGCTGGGGCTACAACCGACACCCCAAGCAAATGATTGGATTTCATGACAATTTCTTCCTCTAGGTATTTTTGATAGCGCATATGCTTGCGAATGCCATAGTAGCCTAAAAAAACGATGGCAATGAATAGTACCAAATAGCTAGCAGCAAAAAAGGTAACTACGGATTCCAAAAATAAAATAATCTGTTTTAGGAGGTTAGTAACCATAATCGCGTTTGGTTTTAATATGTTCGTACATGGTGTAACGTAGACTGTTTTCTTGCGCTAATCGTTGCGCTTCTTGTTCATTCACATAAACTAAAGTTTCCATGGCATTCAATTGTAGTTCTGGGAGCATCAATTGATCAAGATGAGTGCTTAAAAAGGTAACAGTGGAGGCGCTACCGATCACTTTCAATGTTTTAAGGGCTTGGATTTGTAAGGGAATCGAAAATTTGAAAAAACGCTGCAGCAATGGAAGCTCGCCTTCAAAAATGAACAAATCCCTCAAAGCATAAATGACTTCTAATACAAGGGAATCATCCTTAGAGTCCAATAGGGTTATAATGGCTGCGTCATGCGACTTATCATTGTAAAACACTAAGGTTTTAATCGCTATTTTTTTGATAGAGTCGTTGTTTGAGGCTAACCATCGACCTGCATTAGGATTGATGGTAACACGATTCTGATGCAATATATCCATGATTTTGATGAGGTTCAATTCATTGATGATGACAGTGGTGTTTTTGAAGTCTCCTTTTACAACCGGATACAATGTAAAATAAGTCATGTAAGCACTAGAACGGATCACCTTTCTTTTATGTCTTAAAAAAGGCACCAGAATTTTTTTGATTTTTTTGCGGTAGCCAATCATTTGCAAGTCGTACAAGGCCTCGCATTGGGTGTTGATAAAAAAACTTTGCAGTCGTTGTAAAGTATATTGGTGTAAATTTAAATCCTCAAACAGTTCGGGGATACGCTCAGCATATTGTCCTCTAATGTTTTTTTTAAATTGAATTAAAGTAGCAATGGTTAAATTTTTACACCAATTTTTATGCAACGGAAGCTCATGTTTTAGTTTTTGCAAACGTTCTTGGTAATAGTGAGGATCAGTATTTTTTATAAGTACGGCAACTAAAAAGTTTTCTAGGGTGTGTTGAATGTTTTTTCTGTAGGGAATGTTTTGGTTATAGAGAAGGGCACTTACAAAGAGGTAAATAATCACAATTGCAACTGAAATAGCCAATAATGGAAGAACGATAGTTTTAATGTAAAATACAATGGAATCCATAAAGTTCTTATTTTCAGCATAATATTACAAAAAAAAATCGAATGATAAAAAGAAATTCCTTTTGTTAAGTAGGTTTTGTTGTACTATATAAGGATCAAAACTTTTCGAACACGCCCAGTCCAAACAAAGCAAAATCATATTTAACAGGGTCAGTTGGGTCTAAAATTCGGAGTTGGGTATCTAATTCATTTAAAGCTTTACCGTCGTTTTGTTTTCTATACAAAAGACCTAATTTGCGAGCCACATTGCCGGAATGTACATCCAAAGGACAGGATAATTTTGAAGGTGAAATGCTTTTCCAAATACCCAAATCTACTCCTTTGCTATCTTGACGACACATCCATCTTAGGTACATGTTGATTCTTTTGGCGGCCGAATTATTCAGTGGATCCGAAATGTGTTTTTGACTTCTTTGCGGTTGATTCACTTCAAAAAAAATCTTTTTAAATTCATGAATACTTTTTTGGACACTTGTGGTTTCTTGATGTTGGGCAAAAACATTTTCTAATCCCCCATGATGCTTGTATATATGTTGCAATCCTTTTATAAAAGCCTTAAAGTCTTGTCCGTTAAAAGTTCTATGAACAAATGAATCTAGAGCCTCCAAATGGCTCTCTGAATGAGATAAAACAAAGTCATAAGGTGAATTACCCATCAAGTCCATCATTTTAAGACCGTTTTTGATAATCATTTTGCGGTTACCCCAAGCGATAGTTGCACTCAAAAAACCTGCAATTTCTATATCCTCTTTTTGATTAAACAAATGAGGAATTTGAACGGGATCGCTTGCAATAAAATCCAAAGTATTGTATTGTGCTACTTTTTGATCTAGAAATTCTTTGAGTTCGTTGGGATGCATTGGAAACAGTTGGGGCTATGGAATAATTCGTTTACGTAGTTTTTATTTGTCCGTCCACCATGACCAACTTGCGGTCGGCCATATTGGCTAAGTCTTCGTTGTGGGTTACAATGACAAAGGTTTGTCCCATTTCATCTCTTAACTGAAAAAACAGTTGGTGCAACATTTCTGCCGAATGGGTATCGAGATTACCAGAAGGTTCGTCTGCAAAAACCACCTCGGGGGAGTTGATTAAAGCTCTTGCCACGGCTACTCGCTGCTGTTCCCCACCCGAAAGCGCATTGGGTTTGTGATCCATACGATGGGATAGTCCCAAATACCCTAGCAGTTCTTTTGCCCTTTTTTCGATTTCGGTTTTGGGTGTCCCGGCTATAAAGGCCGGAATACAGACGTTTTCTAAGGCTGTAAATTCAGGTAATAATTGATGAAATTGAAAGATGAAGCCTAAGTTGAGATTTCGAAACCGCGATAATTCGGTGTCATTCAGTTGCAAGATGTCCATGCCGTTAATTAGGAGTTGACTATGAGTCGCCGGACTGGGGCGATCCAATGTGCCTAAAATTTGTAATAAGGTGGTTTTACCTGCACCGGAAGCCCCCACTATGGAAACTATTTCACCGGCTGTAATGTGTAAATCTACCCCTTTAAGTACTTCTAACTGATCGTAATACTTGTGGATGTTTTTGGCTTGTATCATAAACATAGGATTTTTACAAAGAAACAAAGATTTTGCGCCTTCCAAAAAGGATTCGTTTTTTTATTTCAGCCAACAACTATTAATCTTACGTTAAAAAGATGTTTTTGTTTAATATTTTATTACATTTGTTAAACAAAAAAAGAGTAGAATATATGGAAACTCACAAAGCAACGTTTGCTGGAGGATGTTTTTGGTGCACCGAGGCAGTCTTTATGAATCTCAAAGGGGTGCAGACCGTAGTGTCAGGATATACAGGAGGAACTTTAGAGCACCCCACTTACGAGCAGATTTGTAATGGGAATACGGGTCATGCCGAAGCAGTACAAATAGTTTATGATGCGCATACCATTGCTTTTAGCACATTGTTGGAGGTTTTTTTTGCCACCCATAATCCCACCACGCTCAACAGACAAGGTGCGGATATAGGACCTCAGTACCGATCGGCGATTTTTTATCACAACGAGGAGCAAAGAGTAGAAGCCGAAAGTATAATCCAACGTATAGAAGCCGAACAAGTTTGGAGCAGCCCCATAGTGACAGAGGTAACACCGTTTACGGTTTTCTACAAAGCAGAAGAGTACCATCAAAATTATTTTTATCGTCAACCCGAACAAGCCTATTGCAGTTACGTAATTACTCCGAAAATAGACAAAGTGTACAAAACTTTTTCTGCAATTATCAAATAAAAAAAACATCTTATGAAAACAATAACCGAAAAAGAATTAATTGAAATATTGGGCGACAATCATTATTTTACTAATGCAGAAACGCCTTTACGTGAGGATGCTTTTGCAAAATCGGATGCGGAAAAAATGCAACGGATCGAACACCATTTTCATGCCATTATGGAAGAAATTGGCTTGGATATGACAGATGATTCCTTGAGTGGGACACCGTATCGTGTGGCCAAAATGTACATCCAAGAAATTTTTAGTGGTTTGAATCCTCAAAACAAACCCAAAATTTCTGTATTTGACAACAGTTATCATTATGACAAAATGTTGGTAGAAGCCAATATTAATTTTAACTCTACCTGTGAGCACCATTTTTTACCCATTGTAGGTAAAGCTCACATAGGGTATGTTTCGAGTGGCAAAGTAATTGGGTTGTCAAAATTGAACCGAATCGTTGACTATTATTCTCGTCGACCCCAAGTACAAGAGCGTTTGATAATGCAAATTTTTAACGAATTAAAAGAGGTGTTGGAAACAGACAATGTGATTGTGGTGATGGAAGCCAAACATTTGTGTGTGTCTAGTCGTGGTATCAAAGATGAAACAAGCTTTACGTCAACCATTCAGTATGGTGGGATTTTCAACGAAAAAGAAAATAGAAATGATTTTTTCAATATGATTAAACAAGGATAAAAGGCACTATTTTTGTTTGGTCCTTTCAAAAATTTAAAAATGACAAACCAAGCAGAAAGTAGCGATGAAGCTTCTCAAAAAAGAAGACATTTATTCTTAAGTATCTTGTTTGATGCTATCGGAATGCTTTCTTTTTCCATACCAATGATTGGTGAATTCTCAGACGTGATTTGGGCACCTTTAGCCGGTTTTTTAATGACCTGGATGTATAAAGGAAGTGTTGGGAAAGTAGCGGGAGTGATAACATTTATAGAAGAATCCTTTCCTTTTTCAGATATAATCCCAACGTTTACTTTGACTTGGATATACACTTATCTCATCAAGAAACAGAAAAACGCTTAAAAATAAAAACAAAAAAAGCTTCCGTAACGAAGCTTTTTTTATGTTTTAAATAGAAAACCGAGTCCCATACTTCGGAGCATTTTTTTTTCGAAAGCCCAAAAAAATCGAAATTGACCAAATAAAAATCCTATGCAAACTAAAAGTACTTGATAAATAGGGAAAATAAGTAGGAGTCGAATAGGAGTGAACCAAAATCCCAAATCATCTTTGGTTATGCCCAGCCAATAACAAAAAGGTTTAGATAACCATGCAGATGCTGAACCAGTGATCGCAAAAACAATAAAAATCAGTGTTAATTGAAAGTTACTTTCTATACCCCAACGTTCTTTTAATTTTCTCATTCTAAAATGTCAATTGTACAAATATACTAAGTTTATCGTATCGGGACATTGCCAAACAAACGTTGTTTGTATGTATTTTGAAAATAAATCATGTAATTGTAGAGTAAATAATTGACCTCGTACCCATAATCAATGTTCGGATCGTAGTTGATGGTCATTTCGTAAAGATTTGGATCAAAACGTTGGGGTTGTTGCACCCGTAAGTTCCATTCGGTGACATAAAAACGATTTTTATTCTCCAAGTAAAATTGCGTGTAAAACCCTCTAGGTTGCGCTACAGAGTTGAGCCAGCCCACAAATCCGGGATCGATGATAATTATTTCGTATTCTAGTTGTTCATTGGCAATACGCACCGTGTCACCAAGTACGGACTTGGATGTGCTTGAGGGAGTTGAGGTGTGTTGTTTTGCCGTACATGCCACCATGATGATAATTAGGAAACAACTGAAAATAAATGCTCTCATGGAATGTAATTGTTGCAAAGTATACTGAATATTATAAAATGCGAATCAGAATTAAAAAAAAAACGCCATCAGAGGTAAGATGGCGTTGTGTGTTATGATTATTTACCGAAGATTCTACCGAGTAAACCACCAAGTCCTCCACTGCTTTTGGCAAGATTCATGGCGTCACTGATATCGACTTTACCATCAGCATTTTGATCCAAGCCAAACTGACTGCCGTATTTTGAAATAGCATCCATGATACCCCCAGCTTGAGCACTGTCGCCTGAAATGGCATTCACTATGTCCGTAATTTGGAAACTATCGTTGGGATCATTGGCTTTGCCCATCAAACTTCCCAAGATGTTTGGAATCATACTGCTAGCCACACCAGCGGCTGCATCTCCTGAGAGACCAAATTTTTCGGTTAAATTTCCAGTTAAGTGCTGTGTGATTTGTTGAACGGCTGGATTGGCGCTGTTTTGCGCATTGTTGCCACTAAACAATCCTGCCAATTGTTCCAAACCGCCACCCGCTGCCATTTGTTGTAAGCTATTAAAAATGGAACTGCCGGCTTCTTGCATCACAGCCTCATTTTGCTCATTAGGAATCGCGTCGTTTTGCACCACCGATTCTTGCCCAAAAACTTGTACTAATTGTGTTAATTGCTCAAACATAGGGTTTTAGATTAAAAGTATTGCCAAATGTAAACAAAAAAAGGCAATTTATAATGCAAATTATAAATTACCTTTTTGTTATGGTTTGAGAAAAAATCTACCCTAATAAAGTGATGATTTGAGAGGCCAATTCGGTACCAATTCGGTCTTGTGCTTCTCCAGTAGCTGCTCCAATGTGAGGAGTCAACGATACTTTTGGGTGCATCAAAATGGTCATTTCAGGTTTGGGTTCGCTTTCGAATACGTCTAATCCAGCAAAGGCTACCTTACCTGAGTCTAATGCTTTTAGTAAAGCCACTTCATCAATTACACCACCACGGGCACAGTTGACAATACCTACGCCGTCTTTCATGGTAGCCAATTCAGCTTCACCAATGATGTAGCCGTCTTGAGCAGGTACGTGTAAAGTAATAAAGTCAGCTTCTTCAAACAAAGATTCCAATGATTGAGAAACAATAGTAGTAGTAATGGATTGACCATCAAAAAACTCCACCTTAACGTCTACTTGTGGAATAAAGCTATCGGCAGCAATAACTTTCATACCTAATCCCAAAGCCATTTTGGCGGTGGCTTGACCAATACGGCCAATACCAACGATTCCTAGGGTTTTGCCACGTAATTCGGTTCCATTGGCGTAGGCCTTCTTTAATTGCTCAAATTGAGTGTCGCCTTCCAAAGGCATGTTGCGGTTAGAATCATGTAAAAAACGCACACCAGTGAAAAGGTGGGCAAATACCAATTCGGCAACCGATTCAGAGGAAGAAGCAGGCGTATTAATTACGTGTATCCCTTTACTTTTAGCGTACTCTACATCAATATTGTCCATACCAACACCGCCACGACCAATAATTTTGATACCAGGACAAGCATCGATAATGTCTTTGCGTACTTTGGTTGCACTTCTTACCAAGATTACGCTCACGTTGTTTTCATTAATAAAATTGGCCACTTGTTCTTGGGCAACTTTGGTGGTGATTACTTCAAAACCACCTTTTTCTAAAGCTAGAATTCCACTTTTTGAAATTCCGTCATTGGCTAATATTTTCATTTTGTAATAGGCATTTGTAAACACAAGAGAACTTGTGTTGTGTAGGTTTAATTATTTTTTTATGGAAAAGATAGGCAAAACGCTGTTATACTTTTTGTTCTAACGCTTGCATAACGTCTACTAATACTTGCACGCTTTCTAAAGGCATGGCATTGTATATCGAAGCTCTGTAACCACCTACCGAACGGTGTCCTGGTAATCCAGATATTCCGGCAGCTTTCCATATTTCATCAAAGATAGCGGTGTGAGCAGGATCGTTGAGTAAGAATGTTACATTCATATTCGAACGGTCTTCAAGAGCGGCAGTACCTTTGAACAGAGGATTTCTGTCGATTTCATTATACAATAAGGCTGCCTTTTCGTTGTTAATTTTTTCAATAGCCGCTACACCGCCAAGGTTTTTAAGCCATTGTAGTGTAAGTAGGGAAGTGTATACAGAAAATACCGGTGGGGTATTGTACATGCTTCCGGCATTGATATGTTTGCTGTAGTCCAACATACTTGGAATGTTGCGACCGTTTTTACCCAAAATAGATTCTTTAACGATTACCAAGGTGGTACCTGCAGGACCCATGTTTTTTTGAGCTCCTGCATAGATGATGTCAAATTGAGTATAATCAAGTACTCTAGAGAAAATATCCGAACTCATATCACATACCACGGGAATGTCGAGTTTTGGGAAGGTTTTCATTTGGGTACCAAAAATAGTATTGTTACTGGTGCAGTGGAAATAATCGGCATCACTAGGAACTGTGTATCCTTTAGGAATATAACTGTAGTTTTGGTCTTTGGAAGAAGCCACGATTACGGTCTCTCCAAAAGTTTTGGCTTCTTTGATGGCGGCACTAGCCCAAGTACCTGAATCTAAATAGGCAGCTTTGCCACCTTCTTTCATCAAATTAAAAGGAGCCATGATGAATTCTAAACTGGCACCTCCTGCCAAAAATAAGGCTTGATACCCTTTGTCTGTAAGGCCTAACAAATCTAAGGCTAACGCTCTGGCTTCGTCCATAACCGCAACAAAATCTTTACTGCGGTGGGAAATTTCTAAAATCGATAATCCGGATTGGTTAAAATCTAAGACAGCTTGTGCTGCTTTTTCGAAAACTTCTTGTGGTAAAATACTTGGTCCTGCGCTGTAGTTGTGTTTTTTCATGTGTAGTTATTGTCCGAAAATTTAAAAATGCAAATTTCGATAATCCAACTTGAAAACGAGCTGAATTATTCGAAATAATTTAAGGTATTTGTATTATAAAGTTGTTAAAAATGAAATGGTATCCACGTTATCTGCGTAATCCCATAATTTAGGCTGTTGTGTTTGTCCAAAGGTAATACTGCTTGAGGTGAGTTGGTTAGAGACTATACATTGAATTTTTTCATGGTCTTGGTCTAGTTTTTTGGCTAGGCTGTCCAAATCGTCATAATACTCATAAAAAACGCTCGAAATAGGCGAGCTATAACTACTGTCTTCTTTTAAGGTTAAAAATCCATTGTCCAGCAATTTAAAATCACTCATCAAAAATACGGCCTTGTTGTAGTCGTAATTATTGACATACTTTTCGTAGGATAGCACCGTTTGGAAGCCGAAAATGGCTTCAAAAAAAGGAACAAAGGAATAGGATTGGGGTACAAAAAGTTTTGAGACATTGCGGCATCCTAAACCAAAATAGCGAAAGATATCTTCCCCCAGTAAGGCCAATTGCTCCGGAGTTTCGTTTCCTGTTAAGACAGCTACTGAGTTTCTGTTTTTGCGAATGATCGAAGGTTTGTCTTTGAAATAGTATTCGAAATAACGTGCAGTATTGTCGCTACCTGTAGCAATAACAGCGTCATAGGAGCCAAGTTTGCCGTCTACAAAAGTGATAGAATCCGCCAATTCTGGGGCTATGTGAATCAGGTACTTGGCCAAAAAGGGCAACAAATGAGCATCGTTAGAGGAGGTTTTAACTTGTACAGAATGGCCACTGAGTAAAACACATAGAAAATCATGAAACCCAACCAAAGGGATGTTGCCTGCTAAAATAAGGGCTACGGTTTTGGGTTGTACTTTCGAAAAATCATAATGAGTCAACCACGCTTCTAAGTTGTCTTCCGTTAAGGCATTGGCCCAAGATTGGAAAGCAAAACAAACTTGCTCGGGAGTAAACCAGCCGTTATGAGAGGCAGAGGAGGCGATCAAAGACAAACATTCCTCGTAAAAAAGCGAAGAACCTGCTACTTCAAGTGGTGTGGGAGCATCTAGGGAAGGAAATTGTTTTAAGAATCTTCCTAGGGTAAGGAATGCTTTTTTTTTGGCTTCTATTGTCATAAGGCTTGTGTATGAAATCTTTTGATTGTAATTTTGCGCAAAATTAAGCTTTTTACAAACCAAAATCAAAAGTTGTTTTTTTGGCATCATTTGTTCCTAAAAGGCAATTTAAATTTTAAAAAAATAGTTAAAAATGGCAATTATTATTACCGATGAATGCATAAACTGTGGGGCTTGCGAGCCAGAATGTCCAAATACTGCGATTTATGAAGGAGCAGACGATTGGCGTTATAAAGACGGGACAAAACTAACAGGTACTGTAGTGCTTCCGGATGGCACCACTATTGATGCCGAGGCACCACAAAGCCCAATTTCTGACGAAGTATATTATATTGTTCCAGGTAAATGTACCGAGTGTAAAGGATTTCATGATGAACCTCAATGCGCGGCGGTATGCCCTGTAGACTGTTGTGTGCCCGATGATAATCATGTGGAATCCGAGGAAACCTTGTTGAACCGTCAAGCGTTTTTACACAACGAGTAATCACATGTGTCTTTGATATAAAGAAAACCTGAGCACGCTCAGGTTTTTTTTATGCCTAGTAGCCATTCATTGGGATAGAGTTTTTTTTGGAAATTAATTTTAAATGAATACATTTAGTGACTGAAATCGTAACGGTAAACGCTGGCCTATGACTATAATACTACTCTAAATGAAAAAACTTTTTTTTCTTTTCTTATGGACCACTTCTATAGGGATTTTGGCTCAAAACACCGAGCGAAAATTACTGGTGAAAGATATCGAAACACAGCTTCCTATTGAAGAGGTGACTGTTTTTGTAACCAAAACGAAACAATTGCTCCAAAGTAACAAGGAGGGTGAGGTGCGTTTTGTATTGAACGGATTATCCAATTTGCAATTTTCACATCCGTCGTATCAGACACTGACCCTGCGTTCTTCCAATGTTTTTAAAGGTGATAATGTAGTCTATCTCAAAAGCAATATCAATATACTTGACGAATTGGTACTCACTCACCAACATCCCCAAAAAATATTGAAGGCATTGGTCAAAAATTCAATGGAAAAATTGAGCATGCCTGCTCGATTAAAAATGTACAACCGAGAATTTTTTGCCCTCAATGGCGTAGATAGCTATTATACGGATGGTTTGTTAAATTTTCAATTGAATAGGGATAAAAAAGAGTATACGGCAACTATTTTGGTGGAACAAAATCGTTCTTTTGGTTTGGTGGATATTGATGTAAGTCCTGATTTGTTAGGGTACAATTTGAATACTATTGTCAAAAATCATTATAGTTTTTCTTACCTGAATCCTATTTTGGATCCCAAAGCCAAGGAGGATTATTATTTTTTAGTGCGTTCCTATGCGGCCAACGAAGGTTGTTATCTTTTAACTGCTACACCACTAGATAATGCTAAAGAGGCGGTCGAGGAATTCAGGGTAGTCTATGATGTGAAAAATAATATTATTGTAGAAGTAAGTGGGCAATTAAAAAACAACAAAACCAAGCGCGTACAGTCTGGGTGGGTAGCAAAAGAAATATACAAATCCAATTTTAAAACGACCTATCGATTGGATAATAACAATTATTATTTGTTGAGTAGTAAACAGGAAATTGGATTTGAAAAACCGTATAACAATGAGAAAAAACGGTTGGAAGTTAAAAATTATTTAATTACAAACCATTTTAGTAATCAGCATTTTACCTATCGTGAACCACAAGTGTTTAAAGAGAAAGCACTCATCAATAAAGGGAATAGTATTTTGACGAATTACTGGGATTTTTCAGGCTTGGCTACCACCGATGAGGAAGAAGCAATCATTGCTCGTATTGCTAAAAAAATGTAATCACTTTTTGAGAGCAACTTGAGCCTTAGTATCGGGCTTGAAAAATGGTCCCGATTCCGTCCTGAATTTTCAGTATCGGAACGGGATTGTGATTTACCCTGAAGTTTCAGAATTGTCATTTAAAATATAGAATATAGAATATAGAATTTAGATTATAGATTATAGATTATAGAATTTAGACTATAGATTTTGGAATTTGGAATTTGTATTTTGGAATTTAGACTATAGACTATAGATTTTGGATTTTGGAATTTAGATTTTGGATTTTGGAATTTAGATTTTGGAATTTAGACTATAGATTTTAGAATTTGGAATTTAGACTATTGATTTTGGAATTTGGAATTTGTATTTTGGAATTTAGACTATAGACTATAGATTTTGGATTTCGGAATTTGGAATTTAGAATTTGGAATTTAGACTATTGATTTTGGAATTTGGAATTTGGAATTTGGAATTTGTATTTTGGAATTTCTATACATTGATTTTTATGACCAACCTATATCAGGGACGTACAACTCACCACTCACAACCCACCACTCACAACCTACCACTGATAACCCACAACCGACAACTCACCATTAACCATTAACCATTAACCACTCACCATTCCCAACTCACTCTTCATGTTTTTTAGCCACTACTACATAGGTGTCGTAAGCATACGTTTTTCGGTCGATAATTTCAACAATTTCAAAACCTTTGAGGTAGAGAAACAATTGGATTTCGTTCAAAGTAAAAACTCTTACGGTAGAAAAATCTTCTGCAATAATTTCTTTTTCTTCGTGTGATTGGGTGTAGTATAAAGCGGTCCATTCCATCATGAAATTATCGGCGGTTGTAATTTTCCATTGACTGTCTCGGTAATAGGTGATGCCGTTGTATTCGGCTTGATGCGAAATTATGGGGTGGGTTTCAGTATATGGAATGTAGCGATTGGCATCGATAAAGTCGAAGACAAAAAGGCCATCTGTGGTTAAATTTTGAGCTACCGAATCAAAACAATAATAAATGTCTTCATTAGTGAGTAGGTAACTGGTGGAGCGGCCCGTAATGAGTATCGCTTCTACTGGGCTGTCTAGAACAAACTCACGCATATCGCCATGGAGAAAGGTGCTTTGTGAGGTTCTTTTTTGTGCAATGGCCAACATGTCTTCGCTGGCGTCCAAGCCAATGTAGTGGTGCTGGTTTTGGCAAAAGCGTATCGCCAGGTTGCCTGTGCCACAACCCAATTCTAAAACGGAAGAAGCGCCGTGGGTCTGTAATATACGTTGATAAAAAGTGTACTCTTCGTCATAATCAACGAAGCTTTGGTACATCACATCGTAAATTTCTGCCATCTTATCGTTGAACAAACTAGCCATAGTTGGGTTTCTTGTGTGTTAAAATTAGAATGGGATGTTTTTTTTGTACTACGGATTCTGTACTAAAGGTATAAAAAAAATGGAGTGGTTTGACGCACTCCATTTTTTTGGTTTTTGAATTTTAAATAATTAAAAACGGTAATTCAGTGAAAGGTTAAGCATGGTGCCTAATTGACTAAAGTGGAAGCCATCATAAGTCATTTGTGAATATCTACCGTTGAAGGTTATCAAATTAAATTGATTTTTTCTTGCTACAGGGTCGGCTAAAAGCTTTGCTCCTTCGGCATTTTCAGCTACAAATTTCCACTCTGGAAGCACATTTAAAATATTGTTTACATTTAAGGCAAGTGTTAATTTATCGGTAGCATTAAAGTTGATACCTAAATCAGTCACTACTTTAGGAATGAATTCTGTTTTTAGGTTGGCTCGTTTAAATGCATCAGAAGTTACGGGTGCATTTGGATCGTTGGTAGCCAATCCATCTTGATTAAAGGTGGTTTTGCCAAAATAGGTATTGTTTAAAGAGAAACCAAACTTACCAATTTCATAATTGGCCCCTAAAATCCATTTGGTATCAGGTCTAGAAGTAAAAGTTAAGGACTCTAATATAGGTCCGAAAGAGTTGTTTCTTACATCAGAAATTCTTTCATTTTGAAAAGTAATATTTCCGGATAAGTTAAATCCTAGTTTACCAGCCCCAAGTAGAATGTTGTTGTAGTTAGCAACTACATCCAACCCGGAAGTTCTAGAGTCAAAAGAGTTAGAGAACCAAGCAACATTGGAAACTACGCCTAATATTGTTTTATCTTGTCTATCGCCCAAAACAATACGGTCGGCTACTTTGATGTTGTAATAATCTAGAGTGAAGTTGAAATTTTTAGAAGGTTTTGCACCAATTCCCACAGTTATGTTTGTGGATTTTTCTGCTTTAAGGGAGGGGATACCTAATAGTCTTGCTTGTGGCGACACGTTATTGATGATACCGCTTACTTGTATACCTTGTCCGGCTACAAACGAGTATTGTGCTTTTTGAGTATAGATTTGGTGTAAAGTTGGAGCTCTGAAACCAGTAGAAATAGATCCTCTTAGAGTTACTTTGTCTTCTAAAAATTTGTAGCGGCTGCTCAATTTCCATACGGTAGCTCCTCCAAAATCACTATAGTTTTCATGGCGTACGGTTCCGTTTACTAAAAAGTCATCAGTAATATCTACGGCTATATCTCCATAAAAACCAATGTTATATCGATTCCATTTTCCAGAATTTTCTGGACGATTACCGGCAAACGAATCGGCTCCAATGCCATCCCAAGACGCTTTGTCGCCTTCTACTACTTCAAAATTTTCGGTTCTAAACTCAGAACCTAGACCAATGCTAATATAGTCGGTTAGGTTTTTGGAAACATCAATGTTTCCTACTACATGATTGAATTTGGTCCCTCCAGGTTTGAAGGTAATAGGGCTGTTTTCTTGGTATACATTTTCGCCATTGGCATCTAAAATGCTAGAACGGTTTTGCGAATTGGTTACGGAATAGATTTGGCTGTTGCCTCCAAAAGTGATGCTGGCATCGGTATTCCAACCATTGGTTTGGTTTTTAAAGCCAAAAGTGCCATTGTAATCATTCAAATCTCCAATGAATGTTGGTACATATCCTTCATAGGATGCGGCTGTGCCATCTCCAAAAAAGTCTTTCAAATAAGGGTAGTCGGCCAAGGTTCTCCAATAAGGGGTGCGGTAATTGGCGAAAGAATTGACTTTTTTGTATACATAAGCGGCATTAAAATACATTTGAGTATGTTCGCTCAAATCGCTACCTCCATTGAATAAAAACTTTGCGGCTGTGGTTTCTGGCGAACCGTTGATGTTGCCCGCATCTGGATGTTTAGCTAAAAAGGCTTGTACGTCGGCTAAGCTAGCACCAAAATCGCCTGCTTCTCCATCGGCATCTACTTTGCCTGGTCGGTTGGCTAAATTAACTTTAGAGAAATCGATAGTGTAATTGAGGAATCCATTTTGGCCAATTTTGGTACCGCTGTTTAAACTAGCTCCCAACATTTCACCATCTCCTTCGCCCGTGATACCACTTCGAATGGTTAATGCACTTTGGTTGATGTTTTTCTTTAAGATGATGTTCATTACTCCAGCAATAGCGTCCGAACCGTATTGGGCAGAAGCACCGTCTCTTAAAATCTCAACACGTTCAATGGCATCAGTTGGAATGGCAGAAATATCAGCCCCTGTTTCACCACGTCCTGGCGAGGTTTGTACGTATACTAAGGAACTCAAGTTTTTACGTTTTCCATTAATCAAAATCAAAGTTCTACTAGGTCCCATATTTCTAATTTCATACGGATCCAATAAGGATGTGGCGTCGTTAACTGGGGTTTGTACCGTGTTGAAGGATGGGATTTTGTATTGTAGCGCTTTGTCGAAAGTAGCTTGACCTGTGGATACTAGATCTCGAGAAGATAAAACATCGATAGGGAGTGCGGTTGTAGTGTTGCTTCTAGGAGCAGTACGGGTTCCGGTGACTACAACTTCCTCAAGGTTTTGAGCACCTTCCTCTGATAATACGATATTGAGCACAGTTCCGGCAGTAGTTTTAGTAACAGTGGTATAGCCAATATAGCTAAATTCCAAAGCAGAATCGTCATTGATACGGATTTTGTACTTTCCTTCAAAATCCGTAGTAGTTCCGTTTTTAGTGCCTTTTTCTAAAACATTTACTTCCGGTAGAGGATTGCCTTTTTGGTCTTTGACAACGCCGCTTACTTCTTTTTGTGCAAAACTGATTAGGGTACACAATAGAAAGCAGAGTAAAGAGAATTTTTTCATGTTGAATAATTTGGTTAGTAAATAGTGTTTTCTAGTTACAGTAAAAATATTAAAAAAAAGTTAAAAAATGTTTTTTATGTTAATAAAATTAGGTTTTTACTAAAAAAATAAAAGTTTTAAATTTTTTAGTTTTACTCCTTAATTAAATTAATGGATTATTAAATATTTGATAAAAAAGTCACAATGTGAAATTTTTATCATAGGAATGTTATTTATATTAATAATACTAGTTGTTTTTTATGCTGATTAAAAATTGTAAATAATGCAAAATCAAATTGGTTTTATAGAAAGGAAATGTTAAAAAAGCATGACCACAACGTTTGCCTAATTTTATTTTATTTAATTGAATATGATAGAGCAAAAGGTTTTTTTGTTTTTAAATAGAAGTACGTCTTTTTGCTTACTTTTAATCGGGACGGGATTGGAATTTGTAATTTCTATAAATTGACTTTTGTGGTCAACCTATATCAGGGACGTACAAATTTCTAACCTCTAATTTCTAATTTCTGATTTCTAATTTCTGCCTTCTAATTTCTGCCTTCTAATTTCTACCTTCTAATTTCTGCCTTCTAATTTCTGCCTTCTAATTTCTAACTTCTAATTTCAGGGCTATTTACGAGAATAAACGTATATTTGTTCCCTCAAAAATAAAACATACCTTTTTGGTCAAAAATCGATTGTAAAAACTATCAAAATGAAAGCAGGAATTGTAGGCTTACCTAATGTTGGAAAATCCACCTTATTTAATTGTTTGTCAAATGCTAAAGCGCAAAGTGCAAATTTCCCTTTTTGTACTATCGAACCTAATATAGGCGTAGTCAATGTACCCGATCCACGTATCGAAAAACTCGAAGCCCTAGTGAAACCGGAACGCGTGCAAATGGCAACAGTAGACATTGTGGATATTGCCGGATTGGTAAAAGGAGCTAGCCGCGGCGAAGGTTTAGGAAATCAATTTTTGGGAAACATCAGAGAATGTAATGCCATTATTCATGTGTTGCGTTGTTTTGATAATGACAATATTGTGCATGTAGATGGTAATGTGAATCCGATTCGTGACAAAGAAACCATCGATATCGAATTGCAATTGAAAGATTTGGAAACGGTGGAAAAGCGTTTGGAAAAAGTAAAAAGAGCAGCCAAAACGGGTAATAAAGAAGCGCAAGCAGAAGAAGCCTTATTGAACCGCATCAAAGAAGCACTATTGCAAGCCAAATCGGCCAGAACGATAGTGCCACAAAATCAAGACGAAGAAGTGTTGATGGAAAGTTTTCAGTTAATTACCAATAAACCGGTGCTTTACGTGTGTAATGTTGACGAAGCGTCTGCTTCAAAAGGGAATGCTTACGTAGACCAAGTACGCGAGTTGGTAAAAGACGAAGAGGCAGAGGTAATTGTACTTTCAGTGGGAGCCGAAGCGGATATCACCGAATTGGAAAGCTATGAAGAACGTCAAGTTTTTCTTGAAGATATGGGGTTAACAGAACCAGGAGCTTCGGTGTTGATTCGTGCAGCCTATAAATTGTTAAAACAACAAACCTATTTTACGGCAGGAGTAAAAGAAGTGCGTGCCTGGACTATCAATATTGGAGATACGGCTCCGCAGGCCGCTGGTGTAATTCATACCGATTTTGAAAAAGGATTCATCCGTGCCGAAGTAATCGCTTACGAGGATTTTATTCATTATGGTTCTGAAGCCAAATGTAAGGAGGCAGGAAAATTTAGAGTAGAAGGAAAAGAGTATGTGGTAAAAGATGGAGACGTGATGCATTTTAGATTCAATGTCTAAACTCAAATAATAATAAAAATAAAAGCCCCAAATATTATTTTTGGGGCTTTTTGTATATCAGTGCTTATGGCGATGCCTTAAAATCCCTCCATGGGCTTCTTTTATAAATTGAATATAAGTAAACGCCTGTGGGTCGATGGTTGCTATTTCATCTTTCAGGCGCAGCAATTCTAATCGGGTGACGATGGTGACAAGTATGTCGCAAGCTTCTTTTTTTTCAAAACTTTCGGGAAGAAATCCTCTTTCCCCCTTCAATACGGTAATGCCTTTGCCGTATTTTTTTACAATCAATTCCTTTAAAACCTCACTTTTGGAAGAGATAATATGAAGAGCGGTGTATTGCTCTACACCATGCGAAACATAATCAAGGGCCTTTACAGCCGAAAAATAAGTAACGATAGAATATAAGGCGATACTGATGCCAAAGGTCCAAGCGGCTGTTAAAAACAACAAAGTGTTCATAGCAAAAATGACTTCCGAAACATTGAAACCAATTTTACGTGTGGTCAATAAGGCCAGAATTTCGATACCATCGGCTACCGCGCCACTGCGAATGCATAATCCCATGCCTACGCCTATCAAACAGCCGCCAAATAAAGCGATCAGCAAAGGATCAGAGGTGATGGCTTCAAATTCGAATAGGGTCATACCGATGGCGATAATCAAAAAGGTAAACCAACTTTGAATGGCAAAGGTGAGCCCCAAAAGACGATAGCCTAAGAAAAGAAAGGGGAAATTCAATACCAATACAAAATAGGCAAAGGGCCAATGTGTAATTTCATGCAGTAATATGGAAATACCGATAATGCCTCCGTCTAAAAACTTATTGGGAATCATAAATCCTTGCAAGGCCAGAACGATTAAGGTAACCCCTATGAAATTCAGAAAGATATTTTTTAAGTTTAAGATTTCTTTCCAATCGATTTGGTGATGTAGTGCATCCATGTAGTAATTATTACTATTCTTAATAAAAGTAAGAATAAATTTTGTAAAAGCCACAAAACCAATTAGTTAAAATTGAAAAACTGTTTTTTTGAAGCAACAAATGATTAGCAAAAATCACCTATAACACTTTTTATTGAATAGTTTAAGCCGATGCAAATATGTAAAAGGCAAGGCTTAAAATCGTAATCCTTAAAGGATTTTTATATTAGGAATAGCTGGATATATTTTTTTCCAATACCGAGAAAGTTAGTGGCTCAGCAGTGATAGGATGGAAATCATTGCTCTCAGGAAAAGGAAGTCGCTTGCCTGTATCTGTATAGCCATGGCGTATGTACCAAGCCAAGAGTTCTTTGCGAACACCTATAACCGTCATTTGAATAGTTTTTAATCCCAATTTTTCTGCGTGATCCTCAGCAGCCTGCAAGAGTTGTTTGCCTATTCCGCTGTTTTGTAATTCGGGCGATACGGTGAGCATTCCAAGATACAATTCGTCTTTTTTGGCTATCAGTAAGACACTACCAATGATTTTTTCATCACGGGTAAATTTCAATAAAGTATGGTTGGGCATGGACAAAATCGTAGTCAATTCGGCTTCACTGGTTCGGGTGCCTTCAAGCAAATCGGCTTCGGTGGTCCATCCTTTTTTAGAGAATTCTCCACGATAGGCTGAGTTAATCAATACCGATAATTCTGTAACATCTGCTAGAGTAGCTTGGGTAATCATGAGTAGTAGGGATTAAATTAGGGGGAATTATTCTTTGGGTAATGGAGCACCTACCGCAATATCACAACGGTGTTTGGGTTGACCATGAGGTGGATTCATACCTTCTGGTGTGGGTGCTGCCTCTGGGCTTGTGGCTAAAAGCGGTGGTACGGTAGTAGTAATAGTTGTAGCTGGAGTGCTAACCACTGTAGTCTTCGGAGCAGTCGCAGTTTTGGCTACTGGAGAATTCAATGGCGCACCTACCGGAATATCACATCGGTGTTTGGGTTGTCCGTGAGGAGGATTCATACCCGGTGGCGTTACTGTTGTAGTGGTAGCCACTTTGGCATTTGGAGTATTCACAACAGTGTATTTGTACTGATACATGACACTTTCTTTTTTTTCTTCTTTTCCAACATAAGCCGAATTACTTGAAGGAGCTGGTGGAGTAGCAGTTGCAGGAGTGGCAGCCATTTGGGTAAAAGGAACGACATTGGTGCTGTTGTTGGTAGCCGTTGTTTCTGCTTCTTTTTTACAGGAAAAAAGAGCTAAAGAAGACAATAAAAACAAAGAAAAAGACGCTTTCATGGGTACATCGTTTTAGAAAGTTCAAATATAAGTTTTTTAGGAATTCACTGCTTACCTCAGGTTTAAATTTAAAAAATTAGTAAGTAATAAAGGATTTTTAGCAAGAATGCAATAGTTCTCCAAACAATGTTTATTTTTGAGAAATCACATTACATATCTCGTATGAATAAACAACTTCTTTTAGGAATTCTTTCGCTAGTTTTATGTGCTTCGGGAGTAGCACAAAAAGGTAAAACGCCAGTCGTAACCGATTTAAATTCTCATTTTAAAGTAGCCAAGTGGCGTTCCATTGGTCCTTTTCGTGGAGGCCGATCTGTTGCGGCTACTGGTGTTACCTCTGATCCCTCAACCTATTATATGGGAACTACAGGAGGGGGATTATGGAAAACACAAGATATGGGGCTAAGTTGGTTTCCTATTGGAGAAGGCTTTTTTAAAACAAGTTCGGTCGGGGCTATTAGTGTCGCAGAAAGTGATCCTAATGTAATTTATGTTGGGATGGGCGAACACGCCGTAAGGGGCGTGATGACGCACCACGGTGATGGAATGTACAAAAGTACCGATGCTGGGAAAACATGGAAAAAGATAGGGTTAGACGCGACCCAACATATTGCCCGCATTTGTATTGATCCTAACAATCCAGATATTGTGTATGTAGCGGCTCAAGGGGTACTTTACGATAAATCTTCTGAAAGAGGGGTTTATAAAACAACAGATGGGGGCAATACTTGGCAAAAAGTATTATTCAAAAACGATCAAACTGGGGCTGTAGAACTTTCTATGGATGCCACTAATTCAAGAATTTTATATGCTGCCCTTTGGGAACACGGAAGAAAGCCTTGGCAAGTGATCAGTGGTGGAGCGGGCAGTGGGCTTTACAAATCATTAGATAGTGGACTTACTTGGACTCCTTTAAAAGAGGGGCTTCCAGCGGCAATGGGAAAAACGGCTATAGCTGTAGCGCCTTCCAATCCCGAAAAAGTGTACGCGCTAATTGAAAGCGATTGGGAAAAAGAAGCGGGGGGATTGTATGTCTCTAATGATGCGGGGAAATCTTGGTCTCAGGTGACTACAGATCATCGATTGATCCAACGAGCTTGGTATTATATCGAGTTGTTTATCGATCCGAATAACGAAAATACAATCTACGTCATGAGTGCTCCAGCAATGCGCTCTACTGATGGTGGAAAAACTTGGGAAGACATTTCCAAAACGCATGGAGACTATCACAATTTATGGATCAATCCTAAAAACTCCAATAACATGATTATTGCCGACGATGGAGGAGCTGCTATTAGCTTCAACAAAGGCAAGTCCTGGAGTAGTCAAAATACCTATCCTACAGGTCAGTTTTACCGAATAGCGGTAGACAATCAGTTTCCATACCATATTTACGGAGGGCAACAAGACAATACCTCGGTTAAAATTAGCAGTCGAAACCTAAGTGGCAATGGAATTAGTGAAAAAGATTGGACCGCTTCTGCTGGTGGTGAAAGTGCTTTCTTGGCTTTTGATCCTGCCAATCCAAAATTCGTTTTAGGGGGAAGCTATCAAGGAACCATCGAAGTATTGGATACGCAAACCAAAACTAGTACTAATGTGATGGCAACGCCAATTTTGTATTTAGGACGCGATGCCAAAGACATGAAATACCGTTTCAACTGGAATGCACCTATCATTAGAAGCATGCATGAACCCAATACTTTTTATCACGGTTCTCAATTGCTTTTAAAAACGGAAGATTTAGGGCAGAGTTGGACAGAAGCTTCGCCAGATTTAACGCGAAACGAAAAAAGCAAACAAGGCAAACCCGGAGTCCCTTTTACTAATGAAGCCGTTGGAGCAGAAAATTATGGAACCCTAAGTTATATTCAAGAATCCCCTCTGGAAAAAGGGGTGCTATATACCGGTAGTGATGATGGTTTGGTTCATATTACTAAAGATGGAGGTAAAACTTGGCAAAATGTAACTCCAGCGAATTTGGCGGAATGTCTCATCAATGCCATTGAAGTGTCTCCTTTTGATAAAGCCACGGCTTATGTGGCTACAACGCGATACAAATTCAATGATCACGCACCCGGATTGTACAAAACCACAGATTATGGCAAAACGTGGAAAAAAATCAACGAGGGAATTCCAGCGAATGCTTTTACCCGCGTTGTTCGCGAAGATGATACCGTAAAAGACCTATTGTATGCCGGAACCGAATTAGGGATATTTGTTTCTTTTGATGGCGGACTGCATTGGCAATCTTTTCAAGGGAATTTACCGCTAACGCCTATCACTGATTTGAAAGTACATCAAAACAATTTGATTGCGTCAACTTCTGGAAGAGGGTTTTGGATTTTGGACGATTTAAATCTCATCCGTGAATTTGCGAAAGATAATACATCAGGGAATACCCAAAAAGATGCTTTCAAAATTTTCACACCCAATCCGACTTATATAACCAATAGCGGAAGCGAATTAGACCAAACCGATGCCGAGTTTACAGGTATGGGAAGTACACGAGGGGTAAATCCAGCTTCTGGAGTAGTACTGTATTATCAATTGGCTGAATTGAAAGAAACGGATGAAGTCAAAATGCTAATCAAGGATAAAGCTGGAAATACGATTCGAACCTTCAGCTCAAAAGCCGATCCGTCCTTTAAATCCTATGATGGTGGCCCCAAAGCGGATGCTGTATTGTCTAAAAATAAAGGCCTCAACCGTTTCGTTTGGGATTTGCGATATGCGCCTTTGGTAGGGATTCCAAATGTATATATTGAAGGAAGTTATGAAGGACATAAAGTAGCCCCTGCTGATTATACCGTTATTATCAAAACGCCAACGCAAGAATTATCAACTCAAGCTAAAGTATTAGCCAATCCTTTGTTTGAAGCTACAGACAAAGCCTACCAAGAATACCACGCGATGAAATACGAGATGGAACAGACATTCAATGAGATGCAAACCTTAATCAATACGTTGTATGCGAAACAACAGCAATTAGCTACATTAAATGCGCAATTGGCCGCGTATCCCGAACAAGCTGCAACACTAGCAGAAGGGAAAAAAGTGCTTCAGAAAATGAAAACTTGGGATGAATCGATGGTGCAAAGAAAATCAAAGGCTTATGATGATGTAGAAAACTTTCCCAACAAGTTCAATGCCGATTTCTTATACCTAATCAATCAATCCGAAAGCGTTGTTCCTAAGGTGACACAACCCGTAAAGGACTTGTGGAAAGAATACCAAACCAAATGGCAACAATTAAAAACCGAAGGCAATCAAATCCTCAATCAAGAATTGCCTGCTTTCAACAAAAAATTATGGGAAGCTGGTGTAGGAGGCATTTGGACCAAATAAGATAAATGACTTTAAACTTAAGGCAGTGAATGGATTTCGTTCACTGCCTTTTTTTATGATTTCATTTTTTTTTTTTTTTTTTTTTTTTTTTTCAGCAACGCAATTTGCCCTAAATGATGGTGACAATGCTCTATTACACCGATTAAGTTTCTGTAGTAGTTTCCATATTTTGCTTCTACAAAATCCTCAAAAAGACATCTATCAGGCAATTGTTCTATCAATGTCGCAAAAAGTTGTACTTCTTCCCAAGATTTATTTTTCAATTGTTCCCAACCGACATCGCTAATAATTTTTTGGCTTTCAAAGCTAAAATTATCTTTAATATCAATACTTCCGCACGGTAAAAAAATGTTTATTCTCTTTGATAGGAGCAAATAACTCTGCTATAATTTGCGTTGGGACCTGCACTTCATTAGATCTCTTGTAGTTTAAAGAAACACTAAAAGAGGATTCCATAGTGGTCAGGGCTATACCACAAGTTGTTGTTTTCAGATCACATTCTTTTTATGCGGAAAGAAATATTTTTTGTTTTTTTTAACATTAAAACTAAAAAGTCTAAGTGTTTAGTTAATAAAGTTAAATGAAAAAGAATGATTTTATGAGTTTTGTAAATTTGCAAGCGATTTAAAATCAATATAATATGAGTTTTTGTATCTAATATACTGAAAATCAAAATACAACATCTCAAAATTTTAATAAAAAACTATGAAATCAAGACTTTCAATTTTAACAATAGTAGCACTCCTTTTTTTCGTTTCCTGTTCTTCTAATGATGATGAAAATCCGAAGGGTTCTTCCAATTCTATTATTAATGTTAATAATAGCATCTCCGAATTAAACAAAAGAATAAGTCTCGAAAACTCGGGTGTTGTAGGCATAAACAAAGTAACACCAGTAGGTAGATCAGCAAGCGATAGTAATGATTTTCCTCTGGTACAAATTGCTGAGGTAAATGCACCAAAAGATGAATCGGGAAGACAATTACAAGCCAACCATGTAGCAGTGCATGATAAATATGCTTATGTAGCCTATACTTCGCAAGGAGAAATTTATTCTGGAGCCGTAGACGTAATAGACATTACAGATCCTTACAAACCAAAAATTGTAACATCTGCTTTGATAAAAAATACCGATATCACTTCATTAACCTATGCCAATGGCAAATTGTATTTAGCGGGAGCAACCGATGTTGATAAAGATCCTACACTTACTAGCCCAGCAATTGTTGTTGTATTGCAATTAAACAATGGATTGCTTACAGAAAATTATACAATTGTACCGCTTGAAGGTCAAGTAACAACAGATGTTGTTGCTAGTGATAATGCTTTTTTCTCTGTAACAGGTGATAATGGTAAAGTGTTTAAAAATGCGATTGGGTCAAATCAATTATTAACTAGTATCGCCCAAAACGATTTGCGTTCAGCATTACTAGATCAAAATGAACTATTTGTTTTAAGTGGTACCAAAGGAGTAAGTGTTTACAAAGAATCTGATGGTAGCTTTTTACGTTCTTTTAGTACTACAGTAGATGTTCCTGAAGCTAAACGTACCATGGATGTGTCTGGGCAAAAATTAGTGATAGCCGAAGGGTTTAGTGGGGTAGGAGTGTATAACAAAACCACGGGGCAAAAAGTGCAAACACTTCCAATTGTATCGGGTATTGGAGGAGGAGTATTGGATCCCAATGATGTGGTAACCAATGCTGTTTCAATTAATGATGACAAAACTTTTGTGGCCAATGGTGCAGCTGGAATTTCAGTTTACGAAAATGACAATCAATTAGATTGGTTAGGTAAAATGGATATTGTTGGTTCTTCGAATTACGTAAAAACAAAAGGAGACTATATTTATGTAGCTAGTGGAAAAGGAGGATTGAAAATCATAAAAATGGAAGGAAAATCCAAACCAACTGCTTGTGTAGGATATCCAACTTACACCGGTAGTGCTAATTTGATATTGAATTCAAATCAAAATGCATCCTATTCAGGAAGTACAGCTTTATCCTCAATCATTGTTAATTCTAAAGCAACTTTGATTCATTGTGGTGCTCTTTCAGTTCAAAATGATTTAACTCTCAATAGTAATGGTACTTTCGAAATGAGTGGTACTTTGAGCCAAGGACGTTATGGACAAAATACCCGATTAACCATTAATAGTAATGCCGAGATGAAAGTGACGGGAGCTGTAGTGATTTATGGCGATTTGGTTTTAAACAGTAATGCTAATTTGACTTTTGTTGGTTCAGGCTCTTCTATTACTATTTATGGAAAGGTGACCAAAGGAAGTAATGTGAAAATCACTGGTAACTTCACAGACACGGAAAATAAATTATAAAATTAGTTAGTTGTTAGTTTTAAGCGCTCAGTCTTGTAGAAAACGAGACTGAGCGTTTTTTTTCTATTCTATTTTAGCCAACACAAATTTGTGTAATTAGAGTGATCTGTGTTGATTCATTCTTTTCACGTTCATTGGTGCAATTCGTGTTTTCTATTTCATTTTAGCAATACAAATCTGTGCAATCTGAGTAATCTGTATTGATTCATTTTATTCGTGACCATTAGTGCAATTCGTGTTTTCTATTTCATTTTGGCAATATAAATCTGTGCAATCTGAGTAATCTGTATTGATTCATTTTATTCGTGACCATTGGTGCAATTCGTGTTTTATTTTTTAGGTAACACTAATCTGTGCAATCTGAGTAATCTGTGTTTATTTATTTTATTCGTGTTCATTGGTGCAATTCGTGTTTTATATTTTAGTCAACACAAATTTGTGTAATCTGAGTAATCTGTGTTGATTCATTTATTCGTGTTCATTGGTGCAATTCGTGTTTTATATTTTAGTCAACACAAATTTGTGTAATCTGAGTAATCTGTGTTGATTCATTTATTCGTGTTCATTGGTGCAATTCGTGTTTTATTTTTTAGGTAACACTAATCTGTGCAATCTGAGTAATCTGGGTTGATTTTTTCTATTCGTGTTCATTGGTGCAATTCGTGTTTTATACTTTAGACAACAAATTCTTTAAGCTTTTGTATCTTTAACTAAAAAACAAAATCATGAGGATACGCATTTCTTTTGATCGATACGAAGCGCATAAACGATATCGTGACATTGCGGCAGATACACATAAAGGACTACAGGGACATGCTTTGCTTATAGGTGGTAGTTATGGCAAAATGGGGGCGATAACATTAGCTTCACGAGCAGCCTTGAAAGCGGGTTGTGGACTGGTAACTGCCTTTATTCCCAAATGTGGCTATGAAATCGTACAAATAGCCAATCCAGAGGCAATGGTTATCACAGACAAGGGGGACAATTATATTTCGGATATTACTTTGGGCTTTCAACCTGAAGCCATTGGAATAGGACCTGGTATGGGGCTAGAACCAGAAACTCAAACCGCATTCTTCACGTTCTTAAATCAACAAAAGCAACCCTTAGTTATCGATGCGGATGCGTTAAACGCTTTGGCCCTTCATCCCGAACAATTAAAAAACTTACCCGAAAATTCGATTTTGACTCCTCATGCTAAAGAATGGGAACGCTTGATTGGGCCTTGGGAAACGGAGGAAGAACGTATTCAAAAAGCCCGTCAGTTTGCAGAAAAATATAAAGTAATTGTAGTGTTGAAAGGGGCGCCCACTCACATCTTAACTGGAGACAGATGGTATACCAACACATCGGGCAATGCGGCTTTGGCTACTGCTGGTAGTGGCGATGTGCTCACGGGAATTATCACAAGCCTGTTAGCGCAGGGGTATCCTCCGCTCGACGCTGCAACACTTGGGGTCTACTTGCATGGGGTAACGGCTACTTTGGCCTTGCCTCATATGGGGATTCAAGCTTTCATTGCTTCTAATATTATTGACTATTTAGGACAGGCCTTTATCTTTTTGGAAACAGGAAAAACGGTTGATTTTTAAAATTTTTAGTGATCTAAACAATTTCTAATTTAAATTGCTCATACTGCCTAAGGACTCTCCAATTCCCTATTGGAAGCAGGATGAACAGTAGGGTTTTGTGTTTTGCTATTGGTTATTTTTATGTAAGTGGCTTAAAGATTTTATAATCATTGTGTTGCGTTTTTGTGTAAATTTAGCATTGATAACGCTTAACAATATAAACATGAAAATACGGGGGATACTTTTAGGGCTAAGTTTAGGAGTGCTTGTACCGGTGATAGCGCAAAATAGAAAAGTTAAGTTGCTATTTGATGCAAACAAATACCAGACGCAAGAAATTGTAATGGACGGAAAAAAGAGTAGCGTAAGAGCGTATGAAAATGTGATTTACGTGAGTCAGCCTATTGATACCGCCTATCAAAAAATGAATATTTATATTCCAGAAGCGTATTTTAATAACCAAAAGATCAATGGTTATACTGCTCAAACGGCACCTATTTTTTTTCCAAATAAAATAGGGGGATATATGCCAGCAAAACCCGCATCAACCCACGATAACCCAATGGGTATGCGTCCTCCCATCAATGGCGAAATGCCAGCCCAAGGCAATAGGCCTCCAGAAACCTTACCCCCACTGAATGAAAGAATGGCTTCCAAACCCTTGACCGTGGTAGCTGCATTGGCACGAGGTTATATTGTAGCTTCACCTGGGGCCAGGGGACGAACTTTGCAAGATGGAAATGGAAAATTCACAGGCAAAGCACCAGCAGGAATTGTTGATTTAAAAGCGGCGGTTCGCTATTTGAAATACAATGATGCGCTAATGCCTGGCGATGCGAATAAAATTATTTCAAGCGGGACAAGTGCCGGAGGAGCAATGTCGGCATTATTAGGAGCTAGTGGTGAGGCTATGGACTATGAACCTTATTTGAAGGCCATTGGTGCGGCAAAGGCAAGCGATGCTATTTTTGCCGTTTCCGCTTATTGTCCAATTACCAATTTAGAACATGCTGATATGACGTACGAATGGCAATTCAACGGAATAAACACTTATAAAAAAGGAGGGCCATTTGCCAAAAGCAATGCACAACCGCAAGATTTGACAGCCGATCAAATACAAGTATCCAAAGAATTAAAGGATTTATTTCCTTCTTACCTAAATAGTTTACAACTAAAAGATAAAAAAGGCAACTCGTTAACTTTGGACAAAAATGGAAAGGGTACTTTTAAAACCTTAGTGCAATCCTACGTGAAAGCATCCGCTCAAAAAGCAGTAGATTCAGGAATCAATTTGTCTGAATTTCCATTTGTAAAGGTGGAGCAATCAAAAGTTGTTGCACTCGATTATGAGGCTTACTTGCGATTTATTGGCAGACAAAAAACACCACCTGCATTTGATGCCCTTGACCTATCGAGTCCCGAAACACAACTGTTTGGTACCGAAAGCCTAGATAAGCGCCATTTTACTAAGTTTAGCCAAGATCGTTCAATGGTGCCAGCGACAATTGCAGAACCTCATCTTATTCGTTTAATGAATCCTATGTTTTTTATTGGAAAATCTGGAGTGCGGACTTCTACCCATTGGCGTATCCGACATGGTTCTAATGACAAAGACACGGGTCTTGGAATTTCGGTGATCTTAGCTACCTTATTAGAAAACAATAAACTCCAGGTAGACCTAGCATTTCCTTGGCAAAAAACTCATAGTGGGGATTACGATTTAGAAGAATTATTTCAGTGGATTGACGGAATTTGTAAATAAGAGTAAGGGCTTCCTGAAATTTCAACTTCTAGTAGAAACGGCTCATCCTCCCAAACCAGAAGACAAATCTGTATGTATTACCATTCCCAATAGGAACATGAACCCATTAAAAATAATGTTGTAACCTTAATCGTCTATTTTCTTTCTTCTCATTTCTTTCTTCTCATTTCTTTCTTCTCATTTCTTTCTTCTCATTTCTTTCTTCTCATTTCTTTCTTCTCATTTCTTTCTTCTAATATCTACCTACTATTTTCTAACATCTGCCTTCTAACATCTGCCTTCTAACATCTGCCTTCTAACATCTGCCTTCTAATTTCTACCTTCAAATCTCCCATCCCCTAATATATAAGAGAGGAACAGTAATTGAGGAACTTTATCTGCTATGAGTTTTACAATACTCAAAAAAGGGACAAAAACAATCATTCCAGAGGCGCCCCATAATATGCCACCAAGTAATATAACCACCAAAATGGCTAGTGCGTTAATCTTAAGGCGACTCCCTACTACATATGGAAAAATAACATTAGCTTCTAATACTTGTACGAAGGCAAAGACTAAAACTACACCTATTGGGGGCCAAATGGAATTGAACGTAATCCAAGAAATAGCGATGGGTAATAAGGAGGAAATCATTAGACCGATATAGGGAATGAAAGTAAACAATGAAGCGGCAAAACCAAATAAGATAGGGTAGGGTACGCCGATTATTGCAAGACCAAGACTATTCAAGATTCCTACGATAGCATAAACGAGGAGCATGCCTTTGGCAAATTGATAGTATTCTTTTATGAAACTATGAACGATTTCCACGACAACAAGGCTTTGATCTTTTGAAAAGAGGGAACATAAAGCCATAACCATTAAATGTCTATAATACAGTAATAAAGCTGAAAATAAAGGAACAATAAGTAAGTAATACAAGGTTTCAGTTAGAGAAGTTAGTACACTGCGTACAAATGCAAGCGCTTGCGAACCTGTTAAATTTAGATTGTTTTTTAAATACAACAATTGTTTCTCTGAGGTAAATCCAAATTGCTCACTCAGAAACTTGCTAAGTTGTTGAAGGGTTATTTCAAGTTGTTTTTCCAGTTGTTGCCATTCATGGGTGAATTGAATTATTTGTGTAATGAATAAGAACAGCAGGAGAAACAACAATACAAAAACTAAGGATAAACTCACTGCTATAGCCCCACCTTTGGAAAAGCGATGGGTTTCTAGCCATTGGCATATAGGATAAAGAAGGAAACTCAACAATAACGCAAAACTTAAAGGGATAAATAAAGTTTTGCCGAAATAAAGTAGGAGCAAGCTAACAAGTAAATTAGGTAAAAATAAAAAAATAGGCCATGAGGTACTAGTGTTTTTGAATGAAGGATGTTCAGTAGAGTTAGGCATGGTGTTCTTTTTGTATTTCGAAATAAACTACGAAATCATTGACTTCAACAAGATACAAAAAAAACAGTAAAAATTGATTTGTTTAATGTAAGTTATTGAGCAGTAGTGCTTAGGTAATAAAATCAATTTAGTTCACCTAAAGTTAATTGCCAAGGAGTAATAAGGCAAAATGTATTCATTCAAATTGTTTTATTTCTTGTTGTTTTAGATTTAGATTGATGAATTTTAAATTAATTGAAGCGATAAAGTAAGTTTTTGCTTAAATTAGTTTAATAATTTGACCTTTGAAAAGCATGAGAAATACAACATCATTCGGGAACAAATTGATTAAGTATTGGAACAAATTGGGACCAGGTTTAGTAACTGGAGCCAGTGATGACGACCCCTCTGGAATAGCTACTTATTCTCAAGCGGGTGCTGCTTATGGTTTGTCCACCTTGTGGACCGCAATCATTGCTTTTCCATTGATGGCAATAATGCAACAAATGTGTGCGAGAATTGGAGTAATTACTGCAAAAGGTTTGACAGGAACGATAAAAGAATTCTATCCCAAGCCAGTGTTGTACTTGATGCTTTTATGTAGTTTTCCTGCAATTGTTTTGAATATTGGTGCCGATATTGCTGGTATGGGAGCGGTAGGAAATCTCCTGTTCCCATCTGTTGATGCTACTTATTTTAGTGTCCTGTTTACTTTGATGTTATTGGGAGCGATGGTGTATTTACCCTATCAAAAAATAACTTCCATTCTTAAGTATTTGTGTATTATTATGTTGGTGTATTTTATTGTCCCGTTTTTATATCAACAAGATATAAAAGAGATAGTTCAAGCTACTTTTATCCCCACGATTGAGTTCAATAAAGGGTTTGTTGCTGTTATTGTTGGGATTTTAGGAACTACCATTTCACCATATCTATTTTTCTGGCAAGCGGCTGTAGAGGTAGAGGAAATGAAACATAAAAGCAAACACGTTATAATTAATAAAAAACTAATTCACGAAATCAATAAAGATGTGGATTTTGGTATGACAATTTCGGGTATGGTGATGTATTTTATTATTTTAACCACAGGAACCGTACTTTTTCATGGTGGAGTGCATCAAATTGAAACCGTTGAGCAAGCAGCTAGTGCCTTAAAGCCATTGGCGGGGAATTTTGCGTATGTATTGTTTGCTTTTGGTGTTGTAGGGACGGGATGTATTGCTATTCCTGTCTTAAGTGGCGCACTCTCTTATAGTATTACAGAAACTTTTGGATGGGAACAGGGTTTAGATAAAAAATTTCACGAAGCAAAAGGCTTTTATAGTATTATTGCAATTGCCTTACTCTTGGGGTTGTCTTTGAACTATATTGGTATTACACCCATTCAATCCCTGATTTACACCGCTATTTTATATGGAATAACAGCACCTGTACTAATGGTAATGATTCTACATATTGCCAATAATAAGATAATTATGGGCAAAAATGTTAACAGTGTAACAGAAAACCTCTTGGGTGTAATAGCATTGCTTATTATGTCTATTGCGGCTGGGGTGTTGCTGTATTTGCAATGGACGACTTAGGAATTTCTTATTAGACAAGTTAAATTTTAAAATGTGAGGTTTTTAAAACACGTGGTGGGCAATAAACATAACCGATACTCAATTCAGAAAAATCAGCTTGACCTAAATTTGAATTGATAGTTGCTCCTATAAAAACATTGTGCTGTGGAGCTTTTTTTGCTGTGATGGCATAATAACGTAAGCCCAAACGCGAAGAAACATATTGTTTTATTTTGGCTTTAACTCCAAACTCTTTTGCAATATAGCCTGTTGCGGTATAACTTCCATTGTTCACATACCAATCTAGTTTATAAGCTGGTTTGTAAAGATTTATTCCTAATGCTGCTTCAACACTGAAATGGTGTATTAAAACTTCAACATTGCTAAATACTCCGAAAGCAGTGGCGTTTTGATAGGGGTTTTTTTTCAATTCTGGAAAATGAGTCGAAATGATACTCCCTTCTTCTTTGATATAGTCGTAATAATCTTCATAAAATCTATAATAGCAGCTTAGTCCATATTTGAACGATTGGTTCCATATTCTTCCTATGTCAAAGGAAGCGGTGTATACATCTTTTAATGTATTGTAATTTCTAAAGAGTGTTTTTTGTCCTAAACCCAATCGAGTACCATAATAGGTCTGTATCTCAGGTGATGCACCTTCAGTGGGTTCCTCTGATAATTGTGTAGTGTTTTTTGTAAAATTGAATTCGGTTTTGACGGTAGCCAAATAAGAATTTAAACCCAGATTAGGCCAACGGGTATGACCATTGGAAAAGTGGGTAAGTCCTCCACCAATTTTAAGATGGAAGTCTTTGTGATGCACTACATCATAATACAAAAAGGAACGAAAAGCCCAAGTAAAGTGTGTTGAAATAGCATGGTTGCCTGGATTAGTCACTTTATCATAGATAAGATTATTATAGGAACCACCCAACCCTACTTGAAAACGAATTCTATTAGTAACCTTATTCAAAACACCAAAATCGAAGAAAGGCATTACAGAAATGGCATAGCCAACTTTTTCTTGATTTCCAAAATCGGCATAAGAAAGTAATATACCTGTTTTAGGATAGTTGAGAAGTTCAGCCCAATTACCCTTGTCATAGGTAGTGGTACCAAAGCTAAGGTCAATACCTTGTTGAGTTTTTGTTTTTGGATAAGCACTGATGGGAGGTAGAGTTTCACCAATGGAATAACCAATGCCAATAAAGTTACTATTGTTTTGTTGGGGTCTAATTTGTTCTTGTGCAACCGCTATTGAACTAATTAATACAACTAAAAGTAGGGTTGTTTTTTTTAAAATCATTGATATGAAATCTATAATTTGATTTGGGGTATAAATCAAATTTAATATTTTTAACTTTTTCGAAAGATAGGGTAGTGGAATTAAAGATAATATATCAATCAAATAAATCCGAAGACAAATAGCGATCACCTCGATCACAAATAATCGCAACGATAACACCAGAATCTAGGGTGGCAGCTACTTTTAGAGCGGCTGCAACTGAACCACCACTACTCATGCCAGCAAAAATACCTTCTTCCTTGGCCAAACGATGGGTCATGGCTCGGGCTTCTTGCTCACTTACTTCTATAATTTGATCTACTTTGGAAGCATCAAATATTTTAGGTAAGTATTCTTGTGGCCATTTGCGTATGCCCGGAATTTGCGAACCATCGCTAGGTTGCGCACCTATGATCTGAATGGAAGGATTTTGCTCTTTTAAATAAGAGGAGGTGCCTATAATTGTCCCCGTTGTCCCCATGGCCGAAACAAAATGAGTAACGGTACCTTCAGTATCGCGCCAAATTTCGGGACCGGTCGTTTGGTAATGCGCCTTCCAATTGTTGGCATTGGCAAATTGATTGAGCATGACGTAACCACCCTGAGCTACTTTTTGATCAACATAATCTCTAGAGCCAATAATACCTGTACTGGCAGGGGTTTGAATTACTGTAGCGCCATAGGCTTCCATAGTTTGTGTACGCTCCTTGGTAGAATCTTCAGGTAAAACTAATTCTAACTTGATTTGGAACAGTTGGGCTATCATGGCTAAAGCGATTCCTGTATTGCCACTAGTTGCTTCAATTAAAGTATCTCCTTTTTTAAGTTCTCCACTTTCAATGGCATTTTTAATCATGTAATAAGCTGCACGATCTTTGACACTGCCACCCGGATTGTTACCTTCGAGTTTTAGAAGCAATTGTACGTTTGGATTTTGAACTAGATTTTGGCAGATAACTAAGGGCGTATTGCCTATTAGGTCGACTAATTTTTGGGGTTTCATGATTGTTTTTTTGCTTTAATCTTTACTTCGGTTGTGGTGGTATTCAAAACGGTTGAATGTGCGGGAATGGATTGGGTAATCCATGAATTTCCTCCTACTATACTGTTTTCACCAATGATAGTTTCGCCACCTAATATGGTGGCATTGGCATAAATACAGACATTTTTTTCTACCGTTGGATGACGTTTGGTGTTTTTCATGTCTTTACTCACACTCAAAGCGCCAAGGGTAACCCCTTGATAGATCTTGACATTTTCTGCTATCACGGTGGTTTCACCTATTACAATACCGGTAGCATGGTCAATGAAAAAGGGTGAAGCAATGGTCGCTCCTGCATGGATATCGGTACCCGTAATTCGATGGGCATATTCACTCATCAATCTCGAGAAAAGGAGCAAATCCAAACGATACAATTCATGACTCAAACGATAAATGGCAATGGCATAAAAACCTGGATACGCCAAATACACTTCTTCTATACTATTAGAAGCTGGATCGTTTATCAAAATAAATTCTGCATCTTGGTTAAGTTGTGCTAATACTTTTGGGAGTTGGGCTAAAAAACCATCCCAAGCACATTCACAAAGCGGCTCTTCTTTTTGGCAAGCTATTTGGGCAATCTCTTTGAATTGTCCCTCCAATTCATCAATACTTTCAGCCAATGAGGCATTGGTATCAAAAAGAGTATAAAACAGTTTTTCGGTGAAGGCTTCTGTTTTAGTTTTAATACTGTAGTGAATGTTCAAATGACTTTTGTGAGTCCGAATATTTTGAATGATTTGCTGTTTAGACACTTGTTGGAATTTTTAGTTCTATTCGAAGGGTAAAAATAAGAGGTTTTTTAGAGATGCCATCACTTTTTTTATGAATATTCTATCTTGTTGGTAGAAATGAATACGGTACTCCGTTTTACTTTTATGCAAGGCATAGGAAATAGGGAATAAAGTCTTATCGCGGACAATCCATGAAATTTAACGGCTTGCGGGTTAAATTTAATCGTTTAAATTCATCTAAAAAAAAACAGCGAAACTATAGAACTTCTCCATTGTTTCGCTGCTGTCTTTGGAAAAAATCAGGTTATTTTTTCTCCAATTGGGCAATTTTCTCCCAATTTTGATTTTCTTTCAAAGCAATCCCGATATAGACATCTACAAAAAAATCACTTTGTCTTCTAGGGTCAAAGGAGGTTTTGGATTTTGAAATTGGGTATGTATAGTGGCACTGCATCCTACAAAAATCAGGGCCAATAATAGTGAGGATAGTTTATTCATTGTTTTTGAGCGAAATGCGAATAGAATGATAACCAGAAGATTGTAATCCTAAAAGACCATATACGGTTGTTCCTTTTTTAATGGTTTTGCCCAATAAGTTGTACTCGTTAAGGTCATTCTTGAATTTTTTATTGGCGGTACTCGCTGCAATAATATTTCCCCCTGCTATGCCAGGGCCAATAATTACTCCTATAGGGAAGGAACTTGTTTGTTCTGTTACTCCGTAGGAATTGGTTTTGGTGGTGTTAAATTGTGTAGGGGTAAGCAGTAAATACCATAAATAAGAAGCGGGACTTTGTTTTAAAGTTTTAAAAATCGCTTGAGTTTCTAATAAAAAAACATCTTGACCATTGTCATATACAAACTGTAAGTCTTTACCAACGGTCCAATCTTTTTCGGAAGTATTAGTGATTTTTACAGCTATAAGTTTAGTGTTGTTTTTAGATTCTTTTTTAGCATACTTTTTTTCTAGCAAATCATATCTGTAATTTACAGTCACACCATTATTGATGTCATTGGAAAGATAGTTGAAACTAGATGGATTAATGGATTTGTAACTTGAGGCGCAACTGGAAAGAAATCCTATAAAAAAAAGAAAAAGGAGGGATTTTGAAAATGACATGATGTATAATTAATTTATTTAGTAAAATATTTGCAGGATTTTTATTGCATCAAATATACGATTTTGTAATAAAATTGATATAAAATTATAATAAATTTTGTAAGTTTTAATTTGTTATATATCAATGTTTTATCAAAATGTAAGGTGGAAAGTAATGTTGAAAATGTGATTTGTATTGTATCGAACCACTATTTTTTAAAGGTGTAAACAGCCTTTATAAAGTGAATTTTTGGATTCTGTTTTTGGTTGGCGCAATTGAAATAAAAAGCGCTTAATAAGGTAGCGGAAATGTCAAACTAAATAAAGATGCATAGATAAGGTAATTAGAAGAACTTACCTATATAAAACTGGCCAACATTAGTATAAATGATGGTAGATATAGCCTCCAAGTACAAAAAATAAATGCATAACTAGGAATACTTTCCAAAGTCTATCAGTAAATGTTGTTTTTTTTGTGGTGTAAAATAGAACTAAAGCGCCACATAAGAGCAGGAAACTGTATACGCCAGGATACATTAGAAATGCCGCTCGCCATTGGCCTTGACCAACCAAAAGTAAAGCACGTTGCAGTCCACAACCTAAGCAATCTATACCAAAGAGTGTTTTGAAAAGACAAGGTATCATATAGTTTTCTATGTGCATCATTGAGTATTTATACAATTTTACAAAAAAATCCTCAATACTTTTCTAGTAATAGGTAGCCCTATTTTTATTTCTTATTTTTGAACTTTTAAAATTGGTACTAATGAAAAAATGGTTAATAGCAATGATGGCAGTAGCCATTGGCGTAGCGTTCTATGAGCATAGTAAAGACCATCAAAATAAATTTATTTTGGTCGGAGCTATTGTTGTATTTATGTATGGGATGATGCGATTAAGTGCTAAAACTCCTAGTAAAAATCAAAAATCAGAGGATCATGATGTGGAATAAAGGCGATCAAGTTGCCGTATTGGATGAGGCAATTAATGGCAAAGTTGTAGGTGTAAATGGAACGCAAATTACTATCGAATCAGAAGAAGGTTTTTTGATGCATTTTGAAGCTCATGAGTTGGTGAAAGTAGAGCGCTCGCAAAATATGATGGAAAGTATTCGAAAAATGAATATAGAAGAAATCAAAAAGGAAAAAGCACTGCCAAAACCCCGAAGTTTTGTAAAAGAACGTAAAGAAAAGAGAGAAGCAGGGGTCCCTGAGTTTGATTTGCACATTGAAAAACTAGTAAAAAACAAACGAGGCTTATCTAATTATGATATTCTGACCATACAAACAGAAACAGCCAAACGGCATATCGAATTTGCTATAAAAAATCGCATTCCAAAAATTGTCTTCATTCACGGGGTGGGTGAAGGGGTGCTCAAAGCCGAATTGGATTTTCTATTAGGTCGGTATGATAATTTGGTGTTTCAAGATGCCAATTATCAAAAATATGGTTTAGGTGCTACCGAAGTGTATTTCAAACAAAACACCAAATAAAATCGTACGGCATTACAACAAAGAAATGATTTGAAAAGTAATGCGTGAAACCCGTGCAACTTTCTCTTTAGTTGCAATGAAACTCCCCTCTTGAGAGGGGCTGGGGGTGTGTTAGTATTTTGATTAGTTCATTGATTCTAAAATAAAAGCGGCTGTTCCAATCTTCGTCTGAAATCAAAAAGTGCTATTTAAAAAGTAATTCGTGATACTCGTGCAACAATCTCTTTAGTTGCAATGAAACTCCCCTCTTGAGAGGGGCTGGGGGTGTGTTAGTATTTTGATTAGTTAATTGATTCTAAAATAAAAGCGGCTGTTCCAATCTTCGTCTGAAATCAAAAAGTGCTATTTAAAAAGTAATTCGTGATACTCGTGCAACAATCTCTTTAGTTGCAATGAAACTCCCCTCTTGAGAGGGACTGGGGGTGTGTTAGTATTTTGAGCAGTTCATTGATTCTAAAACAAAAACGTCAGTTCCAATCTTCGTCTGAAATCAAAAAGTGCTATTTTAAAAAATAATTCGTGATACCCGTGCAATATTCTCTTTAGTAGCAGCGATACTCCCCTCTTGAGAGGGGCTGGGGGTGTGTTGTTTCGATGTTATAAGTAAAACTATAATGAGCATATTAGGAAAGGGTCGAATACGAAACACCTATTAATTTATTGTTAAAAATTCAATCAACTGATAAGTAAAATACTTCAAATACCATTATATTTATAAAATATTAACTACAAAACAAATATAATGAGAAGAATTTGCAACTTTATTTCAGGGGCTACCCTACTCTTGTTTTCAACTCTTGCTTTAGCGCAAGAGCCTACTTTTGTTACTTCTGTTGAAGGAATAAAAGAATTCAGCTTATCCAATGGGTTAAAAATTGTGTTACTACCAGACCCAGCTCAATCCAATGTGGTGGTCAATATTGTTTACGGTGTGGGGTCCCGTCATGAAGGCTATGGTGAGTCAGGTATGGCGCATCTTTTGGAACATATGTTGTTTAAAAAGTCGTCCAAATTTACCGATATCAAAAAAGCGATTGCCGACAAAGGAGCACAAGCCAACGGAACTACCTGGTACGATCGAACCAATTATTACGAAGTTTTGCCTGCCTCCGATGAAAACTTGAAATGGGCGTTGGAAATGGAAGCCGACCGTATGACTACAGCTACCATTCTGCAATCGGATTTGGATACCGAATTCAGTGTGGTGCGAAATGAATTTGAAATTGGCGAAAATAGCCAAGACCGCGTCTTGATGGAGCGCATTCTATCCACAGCGTATTTATGGCATAACTATGGTAAATCAACCATTGGTAGCAAGGAAGATATTGAACGAGTGCCTGCTAGTAAACTCAAAGTGTTTTATCAAAAGTACTACCAACCCAATAATGCTACTTTAGTGATTGGGGGTAAATTTGATGAGAAAAAAACACTGTCTTGGATCAAAGAGTACTTTGCTGCAATTCCAAAATCAAAAACAGAGATTGAAAAAACTTATACGGTCGAGCCAGCTCAAGATGGAGAAAGATTCGTTGAATTAAAACGCAACGGCGATTTGCAATACGTTGCCATGGCATACCATACTCCGAGCTATTCGGATAAAGATTATGCGGCCAATGAAGCCTTGTTGGCAATACTTACGAACAATCCTTCGGGTCCTTTATACAAAGCCTTGGTTGAAAGTAAATTATCAACCAATGTGTATGGCTACAGTCAAACACTACGCGATCCAGGTTTTAGCTATTTTGCATGCGAAATAGGTAAAGATAAAGATATCAATACCGTGCAGAAAGCATTTTTAGAAACTATGAATGCAGTGCCTACTATGACCTTTACCGAGGAAGAAGTTAAAAGGGCTAAAAATGAACTTTTGAAGTACTTTGAACAAACCTATAACAAAACGATCAATTTGTCTATTGCCTTGACAGAGTGCATCGGTGCAGGAGATTGGCGCTTGTTTTTCTTGAATAGAGACTACGTCGAGAAATTGACAGTTGCCGATATTCAAAGAGTGGCTCGTAAATACTATTTGCAAAATAATAGAACATGGGGGCGTTTCATTCCAGAGGCTTCTAGTGAGCGTGTAAAAGTAGAAGAAACAAAAGACATAGCGGCAGTTGTTGCGGGATACAAAGGTAAAACTTTGGAAGCGGCTACAGAGACTTTTGAAGCCACAGTTGCCAATATTGTTAAGGCAACGGAAGAAGGGAATTTAAAATCGGGAGGTAAATATGCGCTATTGGAAAAACCAACCAAAGGTAATAAAATCGAAGGTCGACTCATTCTAAGAATGGGAGATGAAAAATCCTTATCTCAAAAGAGTATGATAGCCCAATTAACGGCAAGTATGTTGAAATTGGGGACTAAAAATAGATCTAAAAAAGAGATTAATGATCAATTGGATCAGTATAAAACCTCATTATCTATTTCGGGTTCAGTTGACGGCTTGTTCGTTAGATTAAGTACGGATAAAGCTAATTTGAATAATGTTTTGCCCTTAGTGAATGATATTTTGCGCAACCCTTCGTTCAATGCCGAGGAGTTTGAAAAATTAAAATTGGAAACTAAAAACGGTATAGAAGCGCAACGTAACGAGCCACAAGTAGTGGCTAGTCAAGAAATGTATAGGCTAGCGTCTTTGTATCCTAAAACCCACCCGTATTACTCGGAGTCTATTGATGAAAGTCTTGCGATGTTGAATAAAATTTCGCTAGAAGACCTTAAAAATTTCTATAACACCTTTTATGGAGGAAATAATAGTGTGTCAGCATTTGTTGGAGGTTTAGATAAGCCCGTGATTAAGAAATTTTTAGGGGATACTTTTGAAAATTGGAATCCCAAAGTAGCTTACAAAAGAATTCCTACCCAATACTTTGAGGTGAAGGGAGTGGAGAAACAAATCCAAATTAACGACAAAACCAATGCGGTGTTGTTTGGACGAATCAATTTAAATGTAGGAGAGAAAAACCCAGACTATCCCGCAATTGAAATGGCCAACGAACTCCTTGGTGGAGGGGCGTTCTTGTCTTCTAGAATTCCACAACGTTTGCGCGAAGCAGAGGGAATGAGCTATGGAGCAGGTTCTTTTCTTCAAGCCAATGCGATTGATGCTAATGGTGAGTGGGGACTCTATGCTTTCTATAATCCCACGATGAAAGATAAGTTGAATAAGGCGTTGAATGAAGAAATTCAAAAGGCGATAGCCTCTGGCTTCACCAAAACAGAGTGGGAAAATTCATTGCAAGCTTGGTTACAAGGGAGACAAACGAACTTAGGGTCGGATGATTTTTTAGTAAGACAGTTACGAGAAAATTTAGACTTAGGCAAAACCTTTAAGGATTATGCAGAAATGGAAGCTAAAGTCAAAAAATTAGACGTACAGCAAATCAATAAAGCACTAGTGAAGTATTTTGATCCTAGTAAATTGGTCATCATACAAGCAGGAGATTTTGCTAAAAAAGCTGCTGTTGAAGTAAAATAACGCAAAGAGGCTGTCCATGACAGCCTCTTTTTTTTGTTTCTATGGGTTCTTTATTTATGCTATTTCTTATAGATGCCGTTTTTCAATCCCAAAAGTTTTCGGTACTAACTTCTCACCGTCACC
>NZ_JBUYSY010000017.1:0-52735 GCF_055231795.1 Flavobacterium riviphilum | reverse complement strand
ATAAAAACGTACACATCGCGTTTGGTAATTTTCATAAATGTTTTTTTAGTAGTTAATATTCAAATATACTAAAAAACTCACAAAGTTACATTTTGTGTAAAATAAAAATAGTAGGACGCTTGTGAAGGTCTACTTTTTCTTTTTTCCAAGCCGCTATTTTTTTGGTTTTAATGTATTCAGTTGGTAAGGTGATATCAGCTGCAACGCAAAGATAGGTTTCGGGGTGTAAAATTTGAATTAAATCTTCGAGTAGTTTGTTGTTACGATAGGGCGTTTCGATAAAAATTTGCGATTGGTTTTTATCAAATGATAGTTTTTCAAGAAACTTTAAGGTTGTTTTTTTGTCGTCTTTTTCAATGGGAAGGTAGCCGTTGAACGTAAAACTTTGGCCGTTCATCCCAGAGGCCATTAGCGCTAGTAAAATAGAAGAAGGGCCTACCAATGGCACTACTTGTATGCCTTTGCTGTGTGCTAGTTTTACTATTTCGGCACCTGGATCGGCCACACCTGGGCACCCAGCTTCGCTCATGAGTCCCATGTTTTTTCCTTCCATAAGGGGTTGGAGATAGGAAGAGAGAACGTTGTTTTCGGTGTGTTTGTTTAATGGAAAAAGCACCAATTCGGATTGCTTTTTTTCGGGTTGCACTTGTTTGATCGATTTTCTAGCCGTCTTTTCGTTTTCAACAATATAAAAATCTATCAAATCAATACTTCTTTTTATAGTCTGTGGCAATACATCCATAGGGTCGCATTCACCCATAGTGGTTGGGATTAAATAAAGTTTGCCATAAGAAGTATTTGTGTTCATTGTATGTATTGTACTGTAACTTTTACAGAATTAAGTGTGTTTTTTGATTAATTTATCGGCGATTACCTCGCAAACTTCGTCTAGCATTTGATAAACATTGTCAAAACCGTTGGCAAGACCAAAATAAGGGTCGGGAACATCAACGTTTTCGCCTGGGAACAACTCATTCAAGATCATTTGTACTTTGTCTTTTTGCATATTGTTTTGAGCCATAGCTATTACATTGTCGTAATTGGAACTGTCCATGACGTAAATGTAGTCAAAGGTATCAAAGTCCCTAGGTTCAATTTGTCTGCCCTTTTGATGCGCAATGGCAATGTTGTGTTTTTTAGCAACAGCAATGGAGCGCTGATCAGGCGATTGTCCTATATGCCATGAGCCGGTTCCGGCAGAATCCACAATGAATTGATTTTTTGGTAATTTCGAGGCTAAAATACCTTCTGCTAATGGAGATCGGCAAATATTGCCTAGACAAACCATTAAAATTTTTACAGGCATAAAGGATTTATATCGTAAGTTTTGAGTTAATGTCGTCTACAAATTTTTTGAATTGTTTGTCGGTAGTTACAAGATTGTCTACTGTTTTGCAAGCATGTAATACAGTAGCGTGATCTCTATCTCCAATTTGTGAGCCAATATTTGCCAAAGAAGCTTTGGTGAATTTCTTCGCAAAAAACATAGCCAATTGACGGGCTTGCACAACATGTCTTTTTCTGGTTTTAGACTGTAAAGTGTCGATGTCTAATTGGAAATAGTCCGAAACGATTTTTTGAATATAATCTATAGAGATTTCTTTTTTAACGTTTTTAACGAATTTCTCAACAATGCTTTTGGCTAAGTCGATGGTTACTTCTTTTTTGTTAAAAGAAGATTGAGCAATAAGCGAAATTATTGCGCCTTCTAATTCTCTTACATTGGTTTTGATGTTACGCGCAACATATTCGATAATGTCGTCTTGAATGAAAACGCCATCCCGGTACAAAATGTTTTTTAAGATTGAAATACGGGTATCATAGTCGGGTTGGTGCAACTCGGCGGATAATCCCCATTTGAATCTAGAAAGCAAACGTTGTTCAATATCTTGCATATCTACTGGAGCTTTATCCGAAGTTAGGATTACCTGTTTACCGTTTTGATGCAAATAGTTGAAGATGTGGAAAAACACATCTTGTGTGCCTGATTTACCTGATAAAAATTGTACGTCGTCAATGATTAAAACATCAATCAATTGATAAAAATGAATAAAATCATTTCTATTGTTTTTTCTTACAGAATCTATGTATTGTTGTGCAAAAATTTCTGCAGAAATATACAAGACCGTTTTTTCGGGGAATTTGTCTTTAATTTCTACACCAATAGCGTGGGCTAGGTGCGTTTTACCCAATCCTACTCCTCCAAAGATTAAAAGAGGGTTGAATGATGTGCCTCCGGGTTTGTTGGCTACTGCCATACCAGCCGAACGGGCCAAACGGTTTGAATCGCCTTCAATGAAATTGTCAAAACTATAATTTGGGTTGAGTTGCGATTCGATTTTTATGTTTCGGATTCCAGGAATAACAAAAGGGTTCTTTAATTCTGGATTCAAGTTTTTAATTGGCGAATCTACCTCTTGGGGTTTCACCACAACTCTATTGGTACTAGGCAGCTGCTCGGTGAAAGGTTGTTTGTTGCCATAAGTATTCTCCATTTTTATTTTATAAAGCAACTTGGCGTTTTTACCAAGCTCTTTTGTGAGGGCTACTTTTAGTAATTTTACATAGTGCTCTTCTAACCACTCGTAAAAAAATTTACTTGGAACTTGAATGTAAAGTGCGTTATCGGTGAGTTCAACTGATTTGATAGGCTCAAACCATGTTTTGTAGGCTTGCTCCTGAATGTTGTCCTTTATGAAAGATAAACAGTTATCCCATACCGATTGTGCAGTTTTATTCATAGATTTGGCGAAATAATTTAGACTTTATTTGTTGTTTGTAGTGAAAAACAAGTGTAGAAAATTCTCTTTTTCACGTTAACAAAAATGTGAATAATTTTTTGTTTAAAAAAATAATTTGGACTATAATTTTTGAAAAAAATGTCGTATGACGAAAAATATTAATTTTTATTTATTAGAAATATACTTATGAAAAATCATGAAGTTCAAGTAAGGGTGCGCTATTCAGAAACAGACCAAATGGGAGTGGTATATCATGGCAATTATGTGCCTTATTTTGAAATTGGTAGAGTGGAATGGCTTAGAAATCATGGAGTTTCGTATAAAGTGATGGAGGAAAATGGAATTGCACTGCCTATAGTATCGATGACTTTGAACTATAAAAAACCTGCCCGATATGATGATTTGTTGACCATTCAAACACGTTTCAAAAGTCAGCAATCGGTGAAGATTGAATTTGAGTGTGCTATTTATAATGAAGCTAAAGAGTTATTAACAACTGCCGAATTTATTTTGGTTTTTGTGTCGCTAAAAACCGGTCGACCAATTGCTCCACCAGATTATATTTTGGACCTATTGAAGACTATCGATTAACGGCATTATTCATCGATAAAATACATGTTTTTACTCTTTTTGTAGTTCGATTTCAAACATGCTTTCAAAAATGCTGAAAACTTTTTCGGCATTTTTTTTTCGTATTTGACAGCTAATTTTTGCCATAGGCAAGTGATTTTCGGGTTGAATATCGACTTCTTGATGGTTAATTTGTATTTGATTTTCTTTTATCACTCGCATTACTCTATTCATATGTTTGTAGTCAAATCGAATACTAAAAAGGATATCAATTGTTTTTTCTACCACTTCACAAATGTTTAGCGTATCATGTGCAGTTGTTCTATAGGCGGATATTAATCCTCCAACACCTAGTTTGGTGCCACCAAAAATTCTTACGACAACAACTAATATGTTGGTAAGTCCAAATGACTGTATTTGTCCATAAATTGGTGTGCCTGCAGTATTACTGGGTTCTCCATCGTCATTTGCTCGGTACAAAATTTTTTCAGTTCCAATTTGGTAAGCATAGCAGTAATGACAGGCCGTTGGGTGTTGCTTTTTTAAGTGTTCAATAATAGGTTTTACATCCTCTTCGGTTGTTATAGGATAGGCATAGCCAAAAAACTTACTGCCTTTCTCTTTAAAAAGGATTTCCTCAGATGGGATATCGATGGTTTTATAGGTGTCTAAAGTTTCCAAATGTATGGGTAAAATGAAATTACAAAAATTCTTTATCCAATAAATCTACTACATCTTCCTCTCCAACGCATAAATTCCAAACATGTATTCCTAAAGATTGAGCAGCATCAGTATTTTCTTTTTTGTCGTCTATAAATAAGGTTCGTTTGGGCGAAAGTTCATGTTGATGCAATACGTATTGGTATATTTCGAGTTCCGGTTTTCGCATCCCCATTTCAAAGGAATAGTATACTTTTTCAAAACATTGATAAAAAGCACTATAAAATGAACTTCCAACTCTCTGTTCAAAAGTGTCAATATGAATCGCATCGGTATTGCTCAATAAAAAAAGACGATAGTTTTTGGAGAGTTGTTGTAAAAATTCCAAGCGATACAAGGGGAAATCCAATAAGATGGCATTCCATGCGCTCAGGATTTCTTCTTTACTTGCTCCTGGGAGGTGTTTTTGAAAACCCTCTATGAAGGTTTCTTTTGTACAGTTTCCTTTTTCAAAAGCAATATTCAGCGCGTGGAGTTCTTTATTCCATTCTTTTAGGCCTAATTGTTCTAATTGGTCTTGTGTTGCTTTTTTATCGAGATTGATAAAGACATCACCAAAATCAAAAATAAGGGTGTCAATCATTATTTCTAAGTATTAATAACTGATCGGAATCCAAAGTGGAAGTCCATGCATTTTCTTTTTCAATATGTGGAGCTTTTGTGCCTTGATCAAAATTTGAAGTGCCTATGAATATTCGAGCTTCATCCCAAAGATTTTCATCTATAAAAGATTGAATGGTTTTAGCACCACCTTCAATAATGACCGATTGAACTTTTTGTTCATACAAGGTGCTGACAATTTGAAGGACTATATTTTTGGTAAAGTCTATGGTTTTATAAGTAGAATTCTTTTCATTGCTTAAAATAGTTTTTTCAGTGAAAATTAAAGTAGGAATGCTATGGTCCAAAAGATGACTTGAGGTAGGGATTCGTCCCATTCGATCGATAAGAATACGAATTGGGTTTTGACCATGCCAATCTCTAGTATCTAATTTTGGGTTGTCTTTTATAGCCGTTTCAGTTCCAACCAAAATAGCTTGTTCTTCGCTTCTCCATTTGTGCACCAATTGTCTGGATCGTTTGTTGGATATCCAAATTGGAGCTCTTTCGGTAGTTTCAAGAGGTGCAATATAACCATCTGTAGTTTCTGCCCATTTAAGAATGATATAAGGTCTTTTTTTGTTGTGAAAGGTAAAGAAACGTCTGTTGAGCTCAATGCATTCTTTTTGAAGTACGCCTACAACTACTTCAATCCCAGAATTGTTTAGGTGCTCAATTCCTTTTCCTGCTACTTGTATGTTGGGATCCACGGTACCTATGACCACTTTTGGGATTCCCATTTCTACAATTAAATCTGCACAAGGGGGCGTTTTTCCAAAATGGCTGCAAGGTTCAAGACTCACATAAAGGGTTGCTTTTTGTAATAAGGTTTTGTCTTTAACACTGTTGATGGCGTGAACTTCGGCGTGGGGTTCGCCGGCTTTTCGGTGCCAACCTTCGCCAATTATTGTATTGTTGGCAACAATTACGCTACCCACTAGAGGGTTTGGATAGGTTGTACCTAGACCATTTTTGGCCAATTCGATACAACGTTTTAGGTAGGTTTCGTGCTTTTTCATCATACAAAAGTACAGTTTTTTGTGCTAGTGATTTCCTTTTGCAATTGAGTTATTTTTCCATTTACAATGTTACTTTTGTAGAATAGTTTTTAAATCACCCTTTTATGGAATCTTGGATAATCCGAAAAATTGAAAAAAAAGACAATGCCGAAGTAGCACAATTGATACGGACTGTTTTTGATGAATTGGAAATTCCTAAAGTAGGGACTGCTTATGAAGATCCTTATCTGGATTTGATGTATGAAGAATACAGCAAACCGCGTTCGGCTTATTTTGTAGTAGAACATGAAGGAAAAGTGGTGGGGTGTGCTGGAATTGCGCCTTTGGCCAATGAGAAAGAAACGATATGTGAGCTGCAAAAAATGTACTTTTTGCCTCAAACTAGAAGCAAGGGGATTGGTAGTCAAATGATGGCTATTTGTTTGCAAACTGCCAAAGAATTCGGTTTCGAACAATGTTATCTCGAGACCATGCCTTTTATGCTAGAGGCTCAAAAATTATACAAGAAAACCGGTTTTGAATATTTGTGTAGTGCTATGGGCAACACAGGGCATAGTAGTTGTCCTGTTTGGATGCTAAAGGATTTATAATGACTTTTTTTTCGATGCAAATCGAATTATTTTACAATTAATCATGACGATAAAAGAGTATAGAGCCCATTTTATTCAAGAACTTTCTTCTGTATATGAGAACAGTGAGGCCGAAAGTTTTTTTTATTTAATACTGGAAACGAAACATCAACTCAAACGAATTGATTTGGCGTTGCAACCCCATTTGACGTTTTCGGAGACCGATCTTGTGGTTTGGAACACCATTTTAGAGGAATTAAAAAAAGAAATTCCGATTCAATACCTTTTAGGAAAAACCAGTTTTTATGGATTGGATTTTGAAGTCAATGAAAATGTATTGATTCCAAGGCCCGAAACCGAAGAATTGGTCGAATGGATTCTTCAGAATTGTAGCACAAGGAATGGCAACGCCGAGTGCTCCATTCTCGATATTGGTACGGGGAGCGGTTGCATTCCGATTAGTTTGAAAAAACATTTGCCAATGGCCAAAGTTTCGGCTATAGATGTTTCGGAAAAAGCTTTGGAAGTGGCGCAGAACAATGCGAAGTTGAATCAGGTTGACGTCAGTTTTATATTGCAAAACATTCTTGAAACAGAGGATTTACCCACCGAATATGATGTTATCGTTTCGAATCCGCCTTATGTTAGACATTTGGAAAAGCAAGAGATCAAAAAAAATGTTTTAGACTATGAGCCCCATTTGGCCTTATTTGTAGCCGATGATGACGCTTTGATTTTTTATAGAAAAATAGGCGCTTTGGCTGCAAAACATTTACGCCCCAACGGAAAATTGTTTTTTGAAATCAATCAGTATTTGGGAAAAGAAACGGTTGATTTGTTGGTGAGTTTAGGTTTTCAGAATGTGGAATTACGAAAAGATATTTACGGAAACGACCGAATGATTTTGGCATTGAAATAAGTTTTCAGACGACTGGTCTTTTAGATTGAAGATTTTAGACGACAGAAAGCAGAAAGCAGACGGCAGAAATCAGACGGCAGAAATCAGACGGCAGAGAGCAGGCGGCAGACTTCAGAATTAAGATTTTAAATTCAATTTTTAACCATAGATCTATCTAATCTCTGTATTCTTCTATCTTCTGTCAGAAGTCTATTTTCTGCTTTTTTAAGTAAACTTATCAGGATTGTTGATCATATAGTTTATTAGTCTTCCTACTTCTAAACTTTTTTGAGTTAAGTCTGTAAATAAATCCTCTGAAATATATTCACAAGCTAAAGCGTATTGTAACCATGATTGTGTTTCAGCATTCTCTGCGTCACTATCGGTTAGTTTTAATACAAAATGCTTTTCGTATCTTATTTTTCTAGAGGCTTCAGCAATATTAGCAGATGTACTTCTCGAAGAGCGTCTTATTTGATCTGTTAAAGAATATTTTTCTTCGATTGGAAATGTTTTTGTCATTTTAAAAATCATCATAGATAACTCAAATGACTTTTTGTAGGCTAACAATTCTTGAAACTTCATTTTAAATGATTAAAGTGATTGCTTTTTAAATTTTGATATATTCTAAACTGTTTTAGTTTTGATTTTACAAAAACTGCCTTTTTCAATCTGCCTTCTGCTATCTTGAATCTGCTTTCTGCCTTCTTCAATCTACCTTCTTCAATCTACCTTCTTCAATCTACCTTCTTCAATCTACCTTCTTGAATCTGCCTTCTTGAATCTGCCTTCTTGAATCTGCCTTCTTGAATCTGCTTTCTGCCTTCTAAAAATCTCTTTTCAAACAACTACTCATATCGCAATGCTTCAATCGGGTCTAGTTTAGATGCTTTAACAGCAGGGTATAGGCCTGAAACGATGGCTACAATAAAGCTTGTAACAAAGGCGGCCAAAATGGCGCCCCATGGAATAACAAAAACAAAATCAATGGCTTTGGCAATTCCAAAACCGATGAGTATACCAAAAATAATGCCCACAAGTCCGCCCAATTGACCAATTAGCAAAGTCTCGATAAAGAACTGAAAGGCAATAGTGGTTTTTTTGGCACCTAAGGCTTTACGAACTCCAATTTCTCGAGTGCGCTCTGTTACCGATACGATCATAATATTCATCAAGGCGATAGAAGAACCTAAAATGGTAATGATGCCAATGAGCCATGAGGCCCAACCTAAATATTGGGTGATACCCAAAATGCGGTTGATCAAATCGTCACTTCGAACAATCCCAAAGTTGTTGTCTTTGACAGGGCTTAATTTGCGAACACGTCGCATTACGGCAGTGGCGTTGTCTACGGCTTGGTCCAATAATTCTTTTTTGCCCACCATTACGCTGATGCTGTAATTAATGTTGGGCGCGCTAAATAAGGATCTTGCCAATTGAATCGGAATCAAAACGCGTAAATCTTGACTGTTACCAAACGTAGCGCCTTTTTCTTTCAAAACGCCAATAACTCTAAAACGAGCGCCACGAATCGAAATGATTTTATCGATTGGGTTTATATCCTTGAGTAAGCCTTTTTCGAAATCGGAACCCACAACACACACGTACGCATTATTGTTGATGTCGAAACTTGTGAAATTGCGCCCGGAACTAAATTCAAGTCCCGAATTCACCGCAAATCGTTCGTCTACTCCTACAATTTTATTCTCAGGATCGGTTTTGGTATTCAGGTATTTGACTTCGGCTGTAGAGGTAGCCGTAAAGGAAATTGAAGTCTCCGTAAACGGGTATTTGTATTTGTTTCGAAAAGCTACGGCATCCGGGTAAGAAATAATGGGGTTGATGATTTCTCTTTCGCCTCCACCACGATTACGAGTAGTGTTTTCGTATTGATTGATGTTGAAGGTGTTAGCGCCCATGGAAGCAAAATCATTAGAAATGGTGTTTTCTAAGGCGGCAACCACGGTCAAAATGCCTACCAGAGCCGTAATTCCAATAGCAATAATCAGTACCGTCAAGATGGTACGCAGCAATTGAGTCCTCACAGAACCCAGTGCAATCTTTATATTTTCGTTGAATAGTTTAAGCATATACTTTCTTTGTCACGAAAATACAATTTTTGTTACAAGATTGTTTTTCAAAATCGCACATTTATGGTGTTTGCCCAATTTTTCGCTTTAGGAGCTATTCCTGCTTTTCATTACAATATGGGATAAATAAAGTCAGTATTATTTGTGTGAATGTGACTATAAAATTATATTGTTGTGATAATTTTTGTAAGTAATTATTGTTATATTTGAAATTGATTAATTGTATTTAGATAAACAATATTAAATCTAAAAAAATGGATAACATAAAAGTATCATCAGATTTTAAAGTTCAAACAACCAAAGCAATTTTTTCAATATTACTCTTTCTAATTACCTATATAACCATGTTGGTTTTGGCGGTTGGATTGACAATTTTATGTGTATATGGTGGGGTTATGTTAATTGCTGCTAAGCCAATGTTTGTTACCATTGCCATTGGAATTGGATTGGCAAGTCTAGGTGTTTTAGTTTTGTTTTTCTTAGTAAAATTTATTTTTAAGTCTCACAAATTTGATCTATCTCATTTAACTGAAGTAACCAAAACCGATGAGCCAAAACTTTTTGAAATGATAGAAGATATTGTAAAGAAAGTCGGTACTAATTTCCCTAAAAAGGTATACTTGTCATCAGATGTAAATGCTTCTGTGTTTTATGATTCAAGTTTTTGGAGTATGTTTTTTCCAATAAAGAAAAACCTTCAAATTGGAATTGGTTTAGTTAATTCAATTACACAGTCTGAACTAAAAGCTATATTAAGTCATGAATTTGGGCATTTTTCTCAAAAATCAATGAAAGTTGGTAGTTATGTATATAATGTAAACCAAGTTATATTCAATATGTTATTTGAAAATGAATCGTATGATAAAATGTTGCAAAAATGGGGAAGTACTAGTGGGTATTTTTCAATTTTTGTGATAGTAGCATTTAAAATTATCGAAGGTATAAAATGGTTACTTAGAGAAGTTTATAGTGTTGTGAATAAAAATTACATGGCATTATCAAGAGAAATGGAATTTCATGCGGATGAAATAGCAGCAAATATTACAGGTTATGAACCTCTGAAACAGTCTTTACTTAGAATGTCGTTAGTAGATCATGCATACAATTCAGTATTGGATTTTTATGATAAGAAAATAGTTGAAAATCAAAAATCAGACAATGTTTTCAGAGATCATTTGTTTGTAGCAAATTTTCTCGCAAAAGACAGTAATATTGAGATAAAAGATGATTTACCCTTTGTTTCGGAACATGATTTAAATAAGTTCAATAAATCAAAATTGATTATTAAAGATCAATGGGCTTCGCATCCAAGCCTAGAGGATCGAATTAAAATGTTAGAAAAAACAGGTTTGAATAAAACTGAACTGAATAATCAACCTGCCAATCTTTTATTTACGAATATTGAAAAAATTCAAACGGAACTAACTCGAAAAATGTTTGATAAAGTTGTTTATTCTGGTGAGTGTTCGGTTTTACCTTTTGAAATGTTTCAATTAAATTACAAGACTGATTTTTTTGAGAATTCTTTTTCCAAGGTTTACAATGGTTATTACGATAATAAAAATCCATTGTATTTTGATGTTTCAAATTTACATACCACAGCTAGTGTTGTTGAGTTAATTGATTTGTTTTCAGAAAATAAATTAGATGAAGTTTTGATTGCAAACGCACTTCAAATAGATATTCAATCAATTAAGCAAATATCAGATCATTCTTTGGGGGTAAAGACATTTGATTATGATGGAGTTAAATATTCTGTTGATGATTGTCAAGAAATACTATCTAAACTAGAAAAAGAGTTAGAAATATTAAACGAAAGAATTAAACTTAATGATATCGAAATTTTTAAACACTTTTTTATTCGAGAGCAAAAAAATAATTCAAAACCCAAACTGCAAGAGTTGTACATTGACTTTTTTGATTATGATAAGGAGTTTGAATTTAAATATGATATTTATGTTCAGTTGTCTAATGATTTGCAATTTGTAAGTAATGTTACGCCATTTGAACAAATTCGTCTTAATTTTAATGAAATTAAACCTTTGGAAGAGAAAATGAAGCATGAAATAAAAGAGCTATTAGCAGCTAAAGATTGTCAAGATATAATTACTCATGAGATAAAAGCAAATTTCGAATTATATATACAAGAAAATCGTGAATATTTTGTGAATGAAAATTATGTAGATGATAACTTAGAAATCCTTTTTTCTTCCATAAACAATTACGCTTTTGTTCTATCTAGAGTTTACTTTCTTAAAAAGAAAAAAATATTAAGCTATCAAGCAGAATTAATTGAAAGAGTACCTATAATGAGTGGTGTTGAATCATAAAGCAAAATAATTATTTTTTTTTTTTTTTTAGTTTATTAAAAGAGATCATCTTTTTTACTATAAGTTAGTAGGTATTTGTATTACATTAAAAAAGATCTATTTACAACCAAAACAAAATGACATCACCTGCCCCAAAAAAAATACAATTCGACAACTTTGTTTGGATAGACATTTGCCAACCCAACAAAGAAAGTCTTGATCAAATTGCCCTAGAATACCAATTGGATTATTTTCAAATTAAAGATAGTTTGGAGCGAGGCCACTTGCCCAAATTTGAAAAGCAGCCCAATTATAATTTTTTAATTCTGAGGGCTTTTACACCGAGAATGGCCAGTAAAGCGACAACCATCAATGAATTGTCGCATAAAATCGCCTTTTTTTACAACGGACACAAAATCATCACGATTCATCGCAGTCCGTTTACTTTTTTGGAAACGGTAAAAAAAGACCACAAAACACCTGAGGAGATTTTGATTTATCTCATCCACAAAATGGTTGAAACTTATCAAGTTCCTTTGAACGACTTGGACGAAAAAATCATTCAAATCGAAAAGACGATTTTCCTGCAAGACTATTCTAAAATCTCCTTGGAAGAACTGTATTTCTTGAAAGCGCAAACCCGTATCACCAAAAAACTATTGCAGATTTTTCAAAATGTCATTCACCAACTCGAAGTGAGCGAGTCTTCCAAAACCGCCTTGCAAGACATCAAAGACAAGCTGCTGAGTTTGCTACTCAATTATGACGAAGTGCTTGAAAACGCGAATAATTTACTGAATACTTATCTTTCGGTCAACGCACAAAAAAGCAATGATGTAATGAAATTGTTGACCATCTTTTCGGCTTTCTTTTTGCCCTTAACTTTTATTGCAGGTATCTATGGAATGAACTTTGAATATATGCCCGAACTACAATGGCCTTTGGGTTATTTTATGACCTTGGGCGTGATGGTGGTTATTGCGTTGGTCATCTATTTTTGGTTCAAAAGAAAACGCATTCTTTGATATAGGAATATGAAATCATAGTTTGACTTTATAAAACCCACTCTTTTTAGCTGGGAATTCTGTTAAAAAGTAAGATATTTGCAGTCCTAATTGAAAATTCATTTTACAATGGCTTCAAAACCTAGTATACCCAAAGGCACGCGCGATTTTTCGCCAGCTGAAGTGGCTAAAAGACAATACATTATTCAAACGATAAAAAGCAATTTTGAGAAATTTGGATTTCAACCCATTGAAACTCCATCTTTTGAAAATTCGGATACTTTGATGGGAAAGTATGGCGAAGAAGGAGATCGTTTGATTTTTAAAATATTAAACTCGGGTAACTTTTTTTATAATAAAAATAAAATTGAATTACCCGAATCGCTAGAGAGTTTACAACAAAATTCGGCCGAAAAGATTACCCTAGAGCAACGTGTAGAATTAAATAAATTTACAAGCAAGATTTCTGAAAAAGCCTTGCGTTACGATTTGACCGTTCCTTTTGCGCGTTACGTGGTGCAACACCAAAGTGAAATTGAGTTTCCGTTCAAGCGATACCAAATTCAGCCTGTTTGGAGAGCCGATAACCCACAAAAAGGGCGTTTCAGAGAATTTTATCAATGCGATGCCGATGTGGTGGGGTCCAAGTCATTGTGGCAAGAAGTGGAGTTAGTGCAATTGTATGACACTGTTTTCACGGCTTTGGGATTAAATGGCGTGACTATCAAAATCAATAATCGTAAAATATTATCCGGAATTGCTGAAGTAATTGGTGCTTCGGATAAGTTGATTGATTTTACGGTGGCATTGGATAAATTGGACAAAATTGGCGAAGACGGTGTTAAGAAAGAAATGGTCGAAAAAGGCATTTCCGAAGCAGCCATCGCCAAAGTGCAACCTTTGTTTGGGTTTAATGGAACTATAGCTGAGAAAATTCAGCAATTATCACAATTGCTTTCTGCTTCCGAAGAAGGGATGAAAGGGGTTAAAGAACTGCAATTCATTTGCGAAAACGTGACGCAACTCGGATTGGCTACTGCTAATTTGGATTTGGATGTGACTTTGGCAAGAGGACTGAATTATTATACCGGCGCTATTTTTGAAATTGCTCCACCAAAAACCGTTGCCATGGGTTCTATTGGCGGCGGTGGAAGATATGACGATTTAACGGGTATTTTTGGTTTGAAAAACATGAGTGGTGTGGGGATTTCTTTTGGATTAGACCGCATTTACTTGGTAATCGAAGAGTTAGGTTTGTTTCCTGACACTGTTGCCGCTACATCAAAAGCGTTATTTGTAAATTATGGCGAGCAAGAAGCCTTTGTAGCCATGCAAACTATTCAAAAATTAAGAGCCGAAGGTATAAAAGTAGAGTTGTATCCTGATGCAGTCAAAATGGGCAAACAGTTGCAATATGCCGATAAACGAGGGATCCCTTTTGCGGTGATTATCGGGACTAAGGAGATCGATTCTAAGACATTTGCGCTTAAGAACTTGCTTACCGGAGAACAAGTGGTCTTGAGTTATGATGAATTAAAGACCTATTTACAGTAATAAAATAAAAAGCTTCGTTACAATAACGAAGCTTTTTTCTATTATAAACAATGCTGAATTAATAATTAACTAAAAAACAGGTCTTAATTTTTTACTATGTATAATTTAATAGCTTATGAAGAATGAGCAAATTTATGTAAATTTAAATGAGTTGTTCTTAAATTTATATTAAATTTTTGAGAAGTATGCAATTGTGAATTTTTCGACTAGAAAGATAGAGCAGATGAATGATGGGGTGTCTGACAATTTGACATTTTTGTAATTTTGGCAATACTTTTGAGTCCAGCTATCAAGAATCAAAAAATGATGTTTAAAAATATTTTTAAAAATAAAAAACCTATGACTACTGAAAATACAGAGTTCGATCAAGAAATAGATGATGCAACGATTGAGAGCAATGCTAATGGAGAACAACTAATTATTGAAGAATTAAGTGTTGAAGAACAATTAACTCAAGATTTAGCCAAAGAAAAAGATAAGTTCTTGCGTTTGTTTGCAGAGTTTGAAAATTATAAAAAGCGTACCACTAAAGAACGTGTGGAGTTATTTAAAACCGCTAATCAAGAGGTGTTGTTGGCTTTGTTGCCTGTCTTAGATGATTTTGATCGCGCTATGATTGAAATTAGCAAATGGGAAGACAATTCCTTGGCTAAAGGAGTAGAGTTGATACATGAAAAATTAAAAGGCACCCTTTCTGCTAAGGGGTTAGAGTTGGTTGACGTGAACACTGGAGACGATTTTAATGCTGATTTTGCTGAAGCGATTACTCAAATTCCTGCTCCTTCCGAAGATTTGAAAGGCAAAATTGTAGATGTTTTAGAAAAAGGATACAAATTAGGAGATCGTATTATTCGTTTTCCAAAAGTAGTCATCGGACAATAAATTAAGAGTCAAGGAGGCGTTATTAGCGAACCTAAACAGTACAAGAAAACAATGAAAAAAGATTTTTACGAAATATTAGGAATTTCTAAAGGGGCTTCTGAAGCCGAAATCAAAAAGGCCTATCGCAAAAAAGCTTTAGAATTTCACCCTGACAAGAATCCTGACAATCCTGCAGCCGAAGAGCAATTCAAATTAGCTGCAGAAGCCTATGAAGTGTTGAGTGATCCACAAAAACGCGCCAAATACGATCAATACGGTCATCAAGCCTTTGATGGTTCTGGTGGTTTTGGTGGCGGACATGGCGGCATGAACATGGAAGATATCTTTAGTCAATTTGGAGATATCTTTGGTGGCAGTTTTGGAGGTTTTGGCGGAGGAGGCGGTGGGCCTCGTCGTACCAAAGGAAGCAACATGAGAATTAAACTTAAGTTGACTCTTGAAGAAATTGCCAATGGTGTCGAGAAAAAAGCCAAAGTTAAACGCAAAGTTAAAGCACCAGGAGTTACCTATAAAACTTGTTCTACTTGTAATGGTCAAGGACAAGTGATGCGAGTTACCAATACCATTTTGGGACGAATGCAGTCTGCGTCTACTTGTCCTTCTTGCGGTGGTAGCGGGCAAATTTTGGACAAAAAACCTAACAATGCCGATGCCCAAGGAATGATCCTAGAAGAGGAAACGGTTTCAATCAAAATACCAGCTGGTGTAGTAGATGGTATGCAATTGAAAGTGTCTGGTAAAGGAAATGAGGCTCCCGGAAATAGTATTCCTGGAGATTTGATTGTGCTTATAGAAGAAGTGGAGCATGAGTTTTTAAAACGAGAAGGAGAGAACCTGCATTATGATTTGTATATCAGTTTCCCTGAAGCCGTTTTAGGAGTTTCTAAAGATATTGAAGCGGTTAACGGAAAAGTACGTATCAAATTGGAAGAAGGTATTCAATCTGGCAAAATATTGCGTTTGAAAGGCAAAGGAATCCCAAGTATCAATGGCTACGGAAGTGGTGATTTATTAGTTCACGTAAATGTTTGGACTCCAAAAACGTTGAATAAAGAACAAAAGCAGTTTTTTGAAAAATATTTAGAAGACGATAATTTTATTCCTCACCCAGAAAAATCTGAAAAATCATTTTTTGAAAAAGTAAAAGACATGTTTTCATAAATGTTAGGTGGAATCATATTAAGACTAAAGTAAAAAGCCGCGCAAATTTTTGTGCGGCTTTTAGTGTTTTTATGTATAATGTCTACAAAGAAGGTAAAAGTACTCTTTCCAATACATGAATCACACCATTAGTGCATTGTACATCGAATGCAATCAAGTTACAATTTCTATTATTAGCATCAACTAAACGGGTGGGCGAAAATTTTACGGTAACATTTTGTCCAGCAAAAGTTGGTACTAATTGGTTATCCGTTAATTGAGAAGAGAGCACATTAGCCCCAGCTACTACATGGTATTGTAATACTTTAGTTAAGTTGGTTGCTGAAACTCCTGCGATACCGCCTGGTGCAAGTTCAGAATTAAGAGCTGTAAAAGCTGCATTGGTTGGAGCAAATACTGTAAATGGACCGTTACCAGACAAGATTGTTACAAAGTCTGGTTGGCCTGGACTAGTTAAAGCTCCCACTAAAGAAGTGAAAGTATTGTTGGCAAGTGCATGAGTGACAATAGTAGGTAGTGGTATTACTGTATCTACCATATGGATAACACCATTTGGAATTAAGATATTTGCTTTAATAACATTTGAAGCTCCATTTAATCGAACCCCTTTTGAGGTATCTACAAACATGCTTAGAGTGTTAGTTGAGGAAGCACTTCCAATGGCATTTGTTTTTATATAGCCAGTTTTTAGATCTTTGGCTAAAAGTCTTTCGTTTATACTGTGATTAGATAGAATTTGTATCAATAGAGCTCTTGGTACTTCTAAAAGTGATTTGTAAGGAGTAGTTTTTAAAAATGCATTAAATGCTGCATTAGTTGGTGCGAAGAAAGTAAATCCTTTTCCTTTGGCAGTTGTTGATGGAATCATTCCTGTCAAATTCATTGCTTCTTCAAACATTGAAAAATCAGGATTATCAATTACAACTTGAGAAAATGGAATGTCTTTACTTTTTGCTTCCATTTCGTTTTCTGTAGTTTCATTGGTACAGGATACGGCAAATAATGCGATAAATGCCAAAATTCCGACAACTTTTGTTTTAAATAAATTTTTCATAACTTTTAACTTTAAATAGTTGTTAATCAGTGTCATGAGGCAAATTTATGAATCTATCGCAGTAATATTGTTTAATGTTTTCTTAAAAAAAATAGACAAAATGTAGTTTTATACTTTTATTATAAATTGTTTGATTTGTTTATTTATTGATAACGTCATAAAGTTTTTAATTTGACGATAATTTTTTAAAAATGATTAAATGATTTTGGTTAAACAATTGATAATTAGTGAGATAGTGAAATTTTATAGCATCGAAATGCCAACAAGTTTTATTTTTTTGTTGGAAAAATTAATCTTAAAAAGTTAGGATGTGATTGTGTTGTTTAACTTATGTATTAAAAGGTAATTTCTACAACAAATAGCATTAGTTGAAGTCTAATTATATATTTTTGCATATTTAAAAATCAAGTAATGAGTAATATTCTCGAGGTAAAAAATGTAGTGAAACAATATGGAGATTACGTCGCACTAAACGCTGTTTCGCTTTCGATACCCAAAGGCAGTATTTATGGTTTATTAGGACCCAATGGTGCCGGAAAAACGTCCCTAATTCGTATCATCAATCAAATTACTTTACCTGATAGTGGTGAAATACTTTTGGATGGCGAAAAATTACAACCCCATCATATACAACAAATCGGTTATCTTCCAGAAGAAAGGGGTTTGTATAAATCCATGAAAGTTGGTGAACAATGTTTGTATTTGGCTCAATTGAAAGGACTATCAAAAAATGAGGCTAAAATTCAATTGGATTATTGGTTTAACAAATTAGACATTAAAGGATGGTGGGATAAAAAAATTGAAGAGTTGTCCAAAGGGATGGCTCAAAAAATTCAATTCATTGTTTGTGTATTACATCAACCTAAATTATTGATTTTTGATGAGCCATTTACAGGTTTTGATCCTGTTAATGCTAACATTATTAAAGAAGAGATATTAGGATTGAAAGCCAAAGGTACTACTATCATTTTCTCAACGCATCGTATGGAAAGTGTTGAGGAATTGTGCGATAATATTGCTTTGATTCACAAATCGAATAAACTAATCGAAGGAAAATTAGAAGAAGTAAAACGACAATACCGTTCTAATAGCTTTATTGTTGGAATTTTGACTGATAATGTAGAAAGCTTGATGTATGATTTAACGCAGCGATTCAAAGTAGGACCGGCTAATTTTAAATCATTAAATAATGAGTTGAAGTTAGAAATTGAGTTGGGATCAGCAGCGCCTAATGAATTACTGAATGTATTGCTACAACGTGGTCAAGTGACCCATTTTGTCGAAAAAACACCAAGTGTGAACGATATATTTATTAAAACTGTAACTGAAAAATAATCTTTTGAAATTTTAAAATTCCAAATATCAAAAATATTGGAATTTGGAATTTATCTTTTGATTTTTAAAATATAACTATATGAGTATGATCTCGTTGATTATAAAAAGAGAATTTATAGCCAAAGTGCGCAACAAATCCTTTATTGTAATGACTTTCTTGAGTCCATTATTGTTTGTAGGAATAGCAGTATTTGTTAGCTATTTAGCAAGTATGAAAGCTGATACCAAACAAATAGTAATTCATGATGAAACAGGTTTGTTTGCAAATGGTTTTATGGTAAAAAACAAAAAAGATAATGAATACCAATATTTAGATTTATCGGTTTTAGATATCAAATCGTTAAAAGATAGTATTAGCCAAGAGCGTTTTGAGGGGGTTTTACAAATTCCTAAAACCAATTCGTTAGCTGAATTAGACAATAAGATTCAATTCATATCCAATAATAGTCCAAGTATAGCCTTTATCGAAGAGGTACAGAATGTTTTAGATAAAAAAATAACTCAACTCAATTTTCAATCGGCCAAATTGGATACTTTGGCCATAAAAAAAGCACAATCAAACATTAGTATAGGTTTGAGTAAAGCCTCGGGAGAACAAAGTTTGAAAGGCTTAAACGAAATCAAAATTGCTATTGGTGGAGCATTTGGTTATTTGATCATGATGTTTATTGTGATTTATGGTAATATGGTAATGCGAAGTGTGATTGAAGAAAAAACCAATCGAATTATCGAAATTATCATTTCCTCAGTAAAACCTTTTCAGTTGATGATGGGTAAAATTATCGGAACATCACTAGCAGGAATTCTTCAGTTTTTAATTTGGGCTATTATTGGTTTTGGATTATTACTAGGTGCCTCTATTTTTTTCGGTGTCGATTTAGGGCCATCTGCCAAAGTACCGCCAGCAGTGTTGGAAGCAGCGCAGCAAGAATTTACAAGTATAGCACAATTGTACATAGCTGAATTGTGGAATCTTCCAATAGTTACTTTACTAACTAGTTTTGTGATTTATTTCATTGGAGGCTACTTTTTGTATAGCTCGTTTTATGCGGCTATTGGGGCTGCGGTGGACAATGAAACCGATTCCCAGCAATTTCTACTTCCAATCATAATGCCTCTTATTTTAGGAGTTTATATCGGATTTTTCACGGTTATTAATGATCCTCACGGAACGGTTGCTACTGTTTTTTCGATTGTTCCGTTGACTTCTCCAATTGTGATGTTAATGCGCATTCCTTTTGGAGTACCTTTATGGCAAATTTTTCTTTCGGTTGTACTTTTGTATGCCACATTTTTATGGGTTGTTTGGTTTGCTTCCAAAATTTATAGAGTAGGTATTTTGATGTATGGCAAAAAACCGAGTTGGAAAGAATTGTACAAGTGGTTGAAGTATTAAATTCCCAATAACAAATTTCTAATTTCCAATTGTTGGAATTTTTAAAAATTGAAAATTTTGATGCATGAGTAAAATATTAATTATTGAAGACGAGGCTGCAATCCGTAGGGTATTGATTAAGATATTGACTGAAGAAAGCGATGCTTACCAAGTAGATGAGGCTGAAGATGGAGCTGCAGGTTTTGAAAAAATAAAAAGTAACGATTACGACTTGGTGCTTTGTGATATCAAAATGCCCAAAATGGATGGGGTCGAATTATTGGAAGCGGTGAAAGCAATCAAACCCGAAATTCCAATCGTGATGATTTCGGGTCATGGAGATATGGAAACGGCCATCAATACGATGCGACTAGGAGCATTTGATTATATTTCTAAACCACCTGATTTGAATCGGTTACTCAATACGGTTCGCAATGCTTTAGATCGCAAGCAATTGGTGGTAGAAAATAAGATATTAAAGAAAAAGGTTAGCAAATCGTATGAAATTATAGGAGAGAGTGAAGCGATTAATCATATTAAGTTAATGATTGACAAAGTAGCTCCCACCGAAGCAAGAGTTTTGATTACGGGGCCTAATGGTACAGGGAAAGAATTAGTGGCTCATCAATTGCATGAAAAAAGCGATAGGGCTAGTTTTCCTTTGATTGAGGTTAATTGTGCGGCTATTCCTTCGGAATTGATAGAAAGTGAGTTGTTTGGTCATATAAAAGGGGCTTTCACTTCTGCTGTAAAAGATAGAGCAGGAAAGTTTGAAGCCGCTCATAAAGGGACTATTTTTTTGGATGAAATTGGCGATATGAGTTTGTCAGCACAAGCCAAAGTTTTGCGTGCCTTGCAAGAAAATGTCATTACTAGAGTAGGAGCCGATAAAGATATAAAGGTAGACGTTCGCGTAGTGGCGGCCACCAATAAAGACTTACAACTTGAGATAGCCGAAGGACGTTTTCGAGAAGATTTATACCATCGATTGGCTGTAATCCTTATAAAAGTACCGTCGTTAAATGACCGTCGCTCCGATATTCCAATGTTGGTGACGTATTTTGCAGAAAAAATTGCTTTGGAACAAGGCAATGCTGTAAAAAAATTCGCCGATGGAGCTATTGCTTTGCTTCAGGAATACGATTGGACTGGAAATATAAGAGAATTACGTAATGTAATTGAGCGACTTATCATTTTGGGAGGTACCGAAATTTCTGAATCCGATGTAAAAATGTTTGCATCAAAATAAATGTATCGATAGAACAATTACAAAGTAGGAAGTAAAAAACCGCTTGTAATTTTTCAATCACTTAATCTTTCAATCACGACAAATGAATTTAAAAAAGATCAACGAAAACCTTAAAAAAGCCTTAGTTGAGCATCAATTGACCGAAGCCAATGCGTTGCAAAAAGAAACGTTCTCCCCTATAAAAAGTGGGGCTGATTGTTTGATTATCGCACCCAAAGCCAGTGGAAAAACCACGACAATTGTGATGAATGTGATTCAGAAACTAGTAGGTGCCAATGAAGAATCGCCAAGAGCTTTGCTAATAGTAGAAGACAAGGATAAGATGGTGGAGATGGAAGCGCTTTTCGAAAAATATGGCCAATATTGCGGATTAGAAGTCTACGGAGTACATGACAAAGGCGATATGGATTATGACAAAAACTATATTTCAACCGGTATTGATGTTCTAATTGGTACTCCAACGCGTTTGAGCGAAATGTTTTCCTCAGCAGGGTATAACGTGAATCGATTGAAAATGTTTATCGTTGATGATACGGATGCAATTCTGAAGTTACGTCATGATACTAAAATTATGCGCCTTTCGAATAGTATTGCTAAAACCCAAAGAATTATTTTTGCTGAAAACTATTCGGAAAGGGTAGAACTTTTAGCAGAAAAAATGCTTATCGAACCTTATGAATTTGATTTTTTTGACGAAGAAGACGAAGATTTAGAATAAACTTAACTTGTTGAAATAAAACGCTATAGTTGTTAAAAATGTAAAAAAATGCTTGTTTTTGAAGTTAAAATTTAACTAAATTCAGTAAAAACACAGCTTATTTGATTTTATGGCGTTAATTTTGTAAAAGTTTGATTAGTAGTTGAAAATCAAAATGTTAAGTTTGTGGAGCTATATTCGAAGAAACTTGAAATTACTCAAGTAGTCTAAAATATAGGAAATAGAATAAAGAGCAGCTAATTAGTTACTATTTAAATACCATGAACCCTTGAAACCAATACAGGTTTTAAGGTTTTTTTTATGAATATAGAATTTAAAATGAAAGAATTACAATACAAAATGTTGGTGTTAGATATGGATGATACCTTGTTAACAGATGATCATACTATATCAAATGAAAATAAAGAAATGATTTTTAAGGCGCAAGAACAAGGGGTAAAAGTAGTTTTGGCTTCAGGACGTCCTACCTCGGCAATGACTGCTTATGCCAAAGAATTAAAATTAGATTATTACAATTCGTATATGCTTTCGTATAACGGCGCTGTAATCACTGACTTAAAAGAAGATACTGTTCTTTTTGAACAAACGCTTGCAAAGGAACAGATTCATGCATTATACGATTACAGCAAAAAGAAAAACACTCATATAATCACTTACATAAACGAGGAAATTGTAAGTGAAACCGAATCGGAGTTTATCGATGTCGAAAAGCAAATTACAGGAATGAAGCACAATAAAGTGCCAAGCTTTAAAGAGGCTGTGCAGACCAATGCGGTTAAATGTATTTTGCTTGAAGAGCCTTCTTATTTGAAAGAACTGGAACAAGATTTGAAAAAAGAAATGCCACATTTGAGTGTTTCACGTTCTAAACCTTTCTTTTTAGAAGTGGCGCAACAGGGGATTGATAAAGCCGAGAGTTTAAAAAAATTGGCTCAAAAATTAGAGTTGGACTCTAGTGAGATTATTGCAGTAGGTAATGCCGGAAACGATTTGTCTATGGTGCAATATGCAGGTTTAGGCGTGTGGGTGGATAACGTAGAGCCTGAGCTAAGGGCGTATGCAGATGTAGTAGTAGCTTCTAATAACGAACATGGTGTGGCCGAAGTAATCCAACGATTTATATTGAATTAAAAGTTATTTACTTTATAAAATAATAATAGAGATCCTTTTTAGGGTCTCTTTTTTGTTGCTAAATTTTGGTTAAACCATAAGGAAATCCTTGATTTAGATTTTCTTATCCTAAATTTTTTCGTAATTTTGCGCCCTCAATTTTTTGACAACGATTTCATTAATTGAGCTTACTTATGGAAAATAAAAAACGTGTGGCCTTTTATACCTTGGGTTGTAAATTGAATTTCTCCGAGACTTCAACCATTGCAAGGGATCTCCAAAATGAAGGCTTTGAAAGAGTAGATTTTGAAGAAGTTGCTGATATGTATGTGATCAATACATGTTCGGTAACTGAAAATGCCGATAAACAATTCAAACAAATCGTACGCAAAGCGATGAAGCTAAATGATAAAGCTTTTGTTGCGGCCGTAGGTTGTTATGCGCAGTTAAAGCCTGAAGAATTGGCAGATGTGGACGGTGTAGATTTAGTTTTAGGAGCCAAAGAAAAATTCAAATTAGGCGATTATGTTAATGACTTGACTAAAAATGATTTTGGACAAGTGCATTCTTGCGAAATTTCAGAGACCGATTTTTATGTAGGGAGTTATTCCATTGGCGATCGTACCCGTGCTTTTTTGAAAGTACAAGACGGATGCGATTATAAATGTACTTATTGTACTATACCATTGGCTAGAGGAATTTCTCGAAGTGATGCTTTAGAGAATGTATTGAAAAATGCTTCCGAAATCTCTCAACAAGGAATAAAAGAAATTGTCCTAACAGGTGTAAATGTAGGTGATTACGGAAAAGGAGAATTTGGAAATAAAAAACACGAGCATACGTTTTTAGATTTAGTAAAAGCTTTAGACGATGTTAATGGGATTGAGCGCATGCGAATTTCTTCGATCGAACCCAATTTGTTGAAAAATGAAACTATTGAATTTGTAGCGCAGAGTAACCGTTTTGTGCCTCATTTTCATATTCCCTTACAATCCGGAAGCGATACGATCTTGAAACTCATGAAACGCCGTTATCTGCGTGAGGTATATACAGAACGTGTTTCGGCAATTCGAAAGTTCATGCCTGATGCTTGTATTGGTGTCGATGTGATTGTTGGTTTTCCTGGAGAAACGGACGAACATTTTCTAGAAACCTATCATTATTTAAGTGATTTAGATATTTCCTATTTGCATGTCTTTACATATTCTGAAAGAGATAATACTGAGGCTGCTGCAATGGAAGCGGTAGTTCCTAACAATGTAAGGGCTAAACGTAGCAAAATGTTACGTGGATTATCAGTGAAAAAACGTCGTGCCTTCTACGAAAAACAATTGGGAACAACGCGAACTGTTTTATTTGAAAACGAAAATAAAGAAGGATACATAAATGGTTTTACCGAAAACTATGTCAAGGTTAAAACGCCTTGGGATCCTGCTCTTGTGAACACTTTACACGAAGTGACATTAACGCGAATTGATGAAGACGGAAGTGTAAGAATGGAATTTTTAAACGCATAATTTTTTTTTTTTTTACCATTAAGGAAAAGAATGACCAAAAACGTAGGTTTTTTATTTCCTTAATGGTTTTTTATTGTCAAAAACTTAGATTTTTGGTAAGGTGAGTTTGTAAATTTTAGCTTCTTGAACCTCGCTATCGTTGTCTTCGCATAACAAAAATTCTAAAGTTTTTTCGGAATTTTGATACAGTGTAATGCCTTCAAATTTATGGGTGTCGCTGATTTTTAAGGTGAAGTCGATTTTCATGGTTTGGATGTTGATACATCCTATCAAACTTCCAAGTACCGCTCCATCTAGGTAGGTAGATTGGGTGTCTTCGGCAGTAGCTAGAAAATAGATTTTATCCTCTACTAATACAGCATCGGTAAAACTGCTACGCACACCATTAATTTTGGGCAATTTGTAATCGTTACTCAAAATGTTGTATTCGTTGACCAAATTTTTGCCATAAATTGTAAAAACGACATTTTTATTGGCTCTTCCATTGCCTCTGTTGAAAAGATACCATTCGTTGCCAGTGTAAATTGCTCCTTCTAGATTGAAATCTTTGGGTTTAATTTGTCCAAAACTTTGCATTACCCCGTACAAATCGGTTAAATCTTTGGTGCGAATTTCTTTTTCATGGGTGTTTATTTCCACCATGGTTGTTCGTTTTGAGGTCGATCCAGACCCAAAAACATAAATTTTATCTTCAAATTGAGTTATGGCTTCAAAGTCGGGTTTGTCTTTTTTGGGAATATTTTCGCTGGGATTTTCAATAATAGGATGTTTTAGTAATTGTTGATTTTCAGTTTGAAATTCGTATAAATACCCACTATTGTCTCCTATTAAGTACAAAATAGGTGATTGATATATGAGACCAGAGGCGGAACCAATACCTATGATTTGAAAGATAAGTTCCAGTGTGAATTTTTCCATTGTATAGATTTTTTAATCAACTGCCTACAGGGAGTTATAGGTTATTCAAATGTACTTTTTTTAAATGTTTAATTCAAAATAATGGACTTTTAAAATTCGAATTCAATGATTGCTCTAGAAAAGAATTACCTTTGCAACCTTACAGATACAAAAAATGAACTTAAGTCAGTATACGAAAGAGTTTTCATACAATATTAAATTGGCATATCCCGTTGTTTTGGGAATGTTAGGTCATACTTTAATTGGGATTGTGGATAATTATATGGTTGGGAATTTAGGTTCGACCGAATTGGCCGCTGTCTCATTAGGGAATAGTTTTATTTTCATTGCTTTGTCTATCGGTATAGGTTTTTCTACAGCAATTACCCCCTTGGTAGCAGAGGCGGATGCAGAAGGGAATGCCAAAAAAATCCGCACTACTTTTCATCATGGCTTATTGTTATGTACTTTTTTAGGGCTGGCTTTGTTTATCATAACGGTTTTGTTCAAGCAAATCATGTATGTTATGAACCAACCCGAAGCCGTAGTTGAGATGGCTGCACCCTATATTGATTGGGTGGCATTTTCGCTCATTCCAGTAATTATTTATCAAGGTTACAAACAATTTGCAGACGGTATGTCGCAAACAAAATATTCAATGTATGCTATTATTTTTGCCAACGTCATTCATGTGTTTTTTAATTATGTTTTGATTTACGGCGTATGGATTTTTCCAGAGTTAGGGGTAATAGGTGCTGCGTTGGGAACAGTAATTTCTAGAATTTTCATGGTGATTTTTATGCATAATATCATGAAATATGATCCCCTTTTGACAAGTTATTTTAAAAACTTCTCTTTTAAAGAAATCCGAAAATCTATTTTAAAGAAAATTATCCAACTAGGTTTTCCTTCTTCCATGCAGATGATGTTTGAAGTTACGCTTTTTACGGCGGCTATTTGGCTGTCGGGAACTCTAGGTAAAAATACCCAAGCTGCCAATCAAATCGCGTTAATTTTAGCCTCCTCTACGTTTATGGTGGCCATGGGGCTTAATGTTACCGCTATGATACGAGTAAGCCATGCCAAAGGTCTTGCCGATTTTAAAGGATTAATAGTAGTTGCGCGCTCTATTTTTTTGTTGGTTGTCATTTTGGAAGTGTTTTTTGCGGGTGTTTTTATAGCTTTTCATAAGGTACTTCCTCATTTGTTTTTGAACACCACCGATGTAGGTCAGATAATAGATAATCAAGAAATAGTAAGCATCACCTCCAAGTTGTTAATCGTGGCTGCTTTTTTTCAAATTTCAGATGGAGTTCAAGTGGTGGTTTTAGGTGCTTTGAGAGGGCTACAAGATGTGAAAATTCCGATGTACATTACCTTTGTGGCCTATTGGTTGGTAGGATTTCCAGTTTCACTGCTGTTAGGTAAATATACTTCTTTGGCGGGTGTTGGAATTTGGATTGGATTATTGGCAGGATTGTCGGCAGCAGCCATATTATTGTATATTCGATTTGAGCGTTTGTCTAAAAGATTGGTGCAACACAGTCAAGTGTAACTGCATTTTTGAGGAAATGAAAAATGTTAGTTTTTAATTTATAAACAACACGATTACTTGAAAAAAATTAAATAAATGGGTTGCTTGCTAGTTTTTTATGAAAACTTTGCGACCTTTACTTCAAATTATATTACTATGGAATTACCAAAATTTTTACTAGGCGATAACACTGATTTTCCTGACGATATTTTTATCATTCACATGGATTACCCTCGTTTTATTATCAATCTTAAAGATGATGAGGTAGAGTTTTTAGAAGAGCCTGATGATTTAGACGAGGCAGAATTAAATGCCGAAATGGAAAGCTTAATAGAACAAGCCAACGCCTTTTATGATCGTGAAGTTGAAAGGTATGAGGAATAAAAACTAAAAAAATGCATTCCTATGAATGCATTTTTTTTACGTATATCTTTTACTTTTTTGACAGATTTTTAAAATAAATTTCCAGAAGATTTTGTGCCGCACTAAAGGGTGAAATGGTATTGTTGGCTACTTTGTTTTGAAAATCTTCAAGTAATGGGATGATTTGAGTGTCATTATAGAAATGATTTTTTAAATGTTCATCTACCGTTTCTCTCATCCAAAATTGGTTTTGTTCTTTTCTTTTTTTTGTAAAATAACCGTTTTTTTGAGTGATTTGTAGATAGTTTTCAATAGTCTCCCAGATTTCTGGGATACCTTCTTTGGTTAAGGCACTGCAAGTACTTGTCGTAGGAGTCCAGCCTGATTTTTTTGGTGGAAACAAATGCAATGCCCTTTGAAACTCCATTTGAGCAGCTTTTGATTTTTTGAGATTGTCACCATCGGCTTTGTTGATGACAACAATATCTGCCATTTCCATAATCCCTCTTTTGATGCCTTGCAATTCATCTCCAGCTCCAGTAATTTTTAGCAGTATAAAGAAATCGACCATGCTGTGAACGGCTGTTTCGCTTTGGCCAACCCCTACTGTTTCGATGAGAATGGTATCAAAGCCAAAAGCTTCGCACAAGGTAATGGTTTCTCTTGTTTTTCTAGCCACTCCTCCCAAAGTTTCGCCCGATGCTGAGGGACGAATGTAGGCATTTGGGTCTTTTACTAAAGCTTCCATGCGTGTTTTATCTCCCAAAATACTACCATGCGAAAGCGTACTGCTGGGGTCAACGGCTAGCACAGCTACTTTTTTGCCTATACTAGTTAAGTGCTTCCCAAATGCTTCAATGAAAGTGCTTTTGCCTACCCCAGGTACTCCGGTAATTCCGATTCGAAGGGAGGGTTGGGGATGCCTAAAACACGCATTGATGATTTTGTTGGCTGATGAAAAGTGATTTGGATTGGTGCTTTCAACCAAGGTAATGGCACGGCTTAATGCTGTTATGTTACCGGAGATAATACCTTCAATTAAAATATCAGGATCTAAGGATTGTTTTCTGAGTTTTTGAATAGTTTGTTTTCCCAAAATACTTATGCTTTCGGGAGCAGAAACTCCAGGAATTTCTTGGAGTGCGGTTTTCTTGATTATCGACTTACTCAAAACAATATATTTTGTAGTAAAATTAATTAAAACTTATGGTTTTGCTGTTATGTTCCTAGCTTTTTAGTTGTATTTTTGGGCATAACAAATGATTTATATTTGATTACGCATGTTTAATTTTGTACTCCTTTTTGGTTTTTTGGGTTTAGGAATGATGTTGCAACGTATTTCTTTTGTGCCCAAAACCAGTCCGAAATATTTGAACTGGCTGGTAATACAACTATGTTTGCCGGCACTGGCTTTGTATTACATTCCTAAGATTCAGTGGAGTAATGAATTGATGTATCCTATTTTAGTCCCTTGGATTCTTTTTATATGTGCTTGGGTATTTTTTGCGGTATTAGGAACATATTTCAGATGGTCAAAAAAACTTATTGGTTGTCTTATTCTATGTAGTGGATTGAGTAACACTTCTTTTGTTGGTTTTCCAATCATATCAGCATTGTATGGCGAAAGTGGAATGAAAACGGCCATCTTGGTAGATCAACCCGGTTCTTTTGTGGTACTTTCAACCTTGGGTGTGGTTGTGGCCACGTTGTATTCCAGTGGTCAAACAAGTCCGCTACAAATGGTGAAAAAAATTGCTTTTTTTCCTCCATTTCTTATGTTTATAGTGGCGTGTTTGTTAAACACTTTTGATTATGAATTGGATGCTGTAGTACAAGTGGTACTTAAAACGATAGGTACTTTGGTAACGCCACTGGCAATGCTTTCTGTGGGATTGCAAATACAGTTTAATAGTCGAAGTAAGCATTGGTCCTTTTTGAAAATAGGGCTGGTTTGTAAACTTTTGATTGGGCCTTTGTTAATTTTTATGCTTTATGTAGTAGTACTAAAACAACATTCAGAAGTTATAGAAGTAGCGCTTTTAGAATCGGCAATGGCGCCGATGATAACGGGAGCAATTTTAGCGTCAAGTTATCGGTTAAAACCCAAATTGTGTAGTATGATGATTGGTTTTGGTATTCCCATTTCGTTTATAACGTTGTTGTTTTGGTATTGGCTGACAAAGTTTATTTAGAAAATCTAATGGATCAGTTGATTATTCGCTAGCTAATCGAGTGGCATAGGGGATAATTTGGTTGATTTTTGCGTATTGCAAAAGCATTATGGTTTTGGCATCCTTAATTTCTCCTGTTTCAATCATCAAATAGGCTTGTTCAAATGGAATTTCGATAATGTCGATTTCTTCGTGTTCGGTATCTAAACCTCCTCCACAACTTACTTTCATACTTGGGTCGTATTCGCCAACAAAAAAGTGTAGAATTTCAGTAACGGCACCTGGCGACATATACGCTTCAAATACTTTACGCACTTCGTGTATACGATAGCCTGTTTCTTCTTCGGTTTCTCTAATAATACAAGCCTCAGGATTTTCATCGTCTAAAACGCCTGCGCAAGCTTCAATTAGGATGCCTGTTTTGTTGCCGTTTAAATAGGTAGGTAATCGAAATTGTTTGGTTAAAATAACCGTTGCCTTTCGTGTATCGTACAGCAATATGGCGGCTCCATTACCTCGATCATATACTTCGCGGTATTGAGTATCCCAGTTGCCATCTTTCTTTTGATAGTCAACCGTTACTTTGCTTAGAGTGTACCAATTATCGGAGAGTACTTCTGTTTTTTTGATTTGATACTTTGGGTTGTTCATCGGCTTTAAGTTTAGGTCTAAAAAAAACGCCCTGAATAATCAGAGCGTTATGCTATTTATTTTAGGATAGTTTGTTTTCTATCTGGTCCTACAGAGATTATTTTTATGGGCACTTCTACCTCTTTTTCAATAAACTCTATGTACTCTTTTAGTTCTTTAGGTAATTCATCGTAGGTGGTCATGCCTGTTAAATCTTGAGCCCAACCTTTAAATTCACGATAAATTGGCGTTACATTTTCCGGTTCAATGTTGTATGGGAAATGTGAAATTTCTTGCCCTTTGTATTGATAAGCCGTACATACTTTTAAGGTTTCAAAACCAGAAAGTACATCGCCTTTCATCATCATCAATTGAGTTACACCATTTACTTGAACAGCATATTTTAGTGCCACTAAATCCAACCAACCACAGCGTCTTTGTCTGCCGGTAACAGAACCAAATTCATTACCAATTTTGGCCATAGTGGCTCCTACTTCGTCGAATAATTCTGTAGGGAATGGACCGCTACCCACTCGAGTAACATAGGCTTTGAAAATTCCGTAAACCTCTTTGATTTTATTTGGAGCAATTCCCAAACCAGTACACGCTCCAGCAGCAGTAGTATTGGATGAAGTAACGAAAGGATAAGTTCCAAAATCTACGTCCAATAACGAACCTTGGGCACCTTCGCATAAAATGGATTTTCCAGCTTTTTGTGCTTGATGAAAATACTCTTCGCTATCGATGAAATCTAATTTTTTTAATTCTTCGATGGCTTCAAAGAATTCGGCTTCCATTTCTTCTAGGTTGTATTGAATAGCGACATCGTAGAATTTGATCATTTCTTCGTGTTTGTCAGCTAAAGCTCTGTAGCGATCTGCAAAATCTTCTAGTTCAATATCGCCAACGCGAAGTCCGTTTCTACCCGTTTTATCCATATAAGTTGGACCAATACCTTTTAAAGTAGAACCGATTTTTGCTTTTCCTTTTGAAGCTTCGGATGCAGCATCTAACAAACGATGTGTTGGTAAAATTAAATGTGCTTTTCTAGAAATAATCAGTTTTGATTTGATGTCTAAATTGAATTTTTGCAAGCCTTCAATTTCTTTTTGAAAAACAACAGGATCAATTACTACACCATTTCCAATTACATTGACAGATTTTTTATGAAAAATACCTGACGGGATAGTTCTTAATACGTGTTTTATGCCATCAAATTCTAGTGTATGTCCAGCATTGGGGCCTCCTTGGAAACGTGCAATGATATCATAATTCGAGGTAAGAACATCTACGATTTTACCTTTTCCTTCATCACCCCATTGCAATCCTAATAATAAATCTACGGTCATTGTTGTTGTATTAATTGTTTTCTTCTGAATGATTTTTTTTGTTGGCATAGAAATACAATGAATGATTGGTGATTTCTATGTCAAATATTTCTTCAATTGTTTTTTTGATGGTTTGGATTCTAGGGTCGCAAAATTCAATGACTTCGCCAGAATCGGTCATGATGATATGATCGTGTTGTTTATCGAAATAGGATTTTTCATAGTGTGCTTGATTTTGTCCAAATTGGTGTTTACGTACCAAAGCACAATCCAAAAGCAATTCGATAGTATTGTATAAAGTGGCTCTACTCACTCTATAATTTTTGTTTTTCATTTTGATGTAGAGATTCTCAATATCAAAATGCTCTTCGCAGTCGTAAATTTCTTGTAAAATAGCGTAGCGCTCAGGCGTTTTGCGATGCCCTTTGGTTTCAAGATATTTTGTAAATACATTTTTTACAATTTCTTGATTTTTATTATTTTCTGAAGAGATTTGTGTCATATCTGGCAAAGATAAATTATTTTAATTAAAGATTAAAGCCTAGCAAATGTAAAGTTTCTTAATAATTTAGGTGTGATAAACTCGAGTTACTTTTTCGATTCCGTCAATCTTTTTGATGTTATTGATCATTTTTTTGAGAATAGTGTTGTTTTGAACAATGACGGCTATTTGTCCGTGAAAAATTCCAGCATTCGTACTCAAGGAAATGCTTTGGATATTCACATTCATATTGTTCGATATAACGCGTGTGAGTTCGTTGGTTAATCCCAATACATCCATCCCGGTAATGTCAAGCAGTGCTTTAAATTCCTCTTGTGTAGAATCAATCCATTTGGCATTGATAATGCGGTACGCATAATTTGACTGCATCCCTATAGCGTTTGGGCAGTCTTTTTTATGGACTTTGATGCCTTCGTTTATGGTTACAAATCCAAATACTTCATCTCCCGGAATCGGATTGCAACATGGAGCTAATTTATAATCCAATTTATCATGTTCGGTACCAAAAACCAACATGTCATAATTGGCATTGATCTCGGGTTTATGGATGTCTAAAGCAGGATTGTTTTTAGGACCGCGTTTAATTTTATTTTTGAAAAAATTAATAAGGGTATTACTTTTTTTAGCGGCATAGTCCTTTAACTGTTGGTTTTCGATGGCGCCAATTCCTACTCTATAATATAAATCTAAGCTAGTCTTGAGCTTGAAGTAATTTACAAGTTCATTGGTTACCGATTCGTTTAGGGTTATTTTGAGGTGTTTTAATTTTCGAGTAAGAATTTCTTTTCCTTCTTCTCCAATTTTTTTGGTGTTTTCGTTTAGAACATTCTTGATTTTAGTTTTTGCTCTAGAAGTCGTTACGTAATCTAGCCAGTTGGCAGTTGGTTTTTGATACTGAGAGGTAATGACTTCTACTTGATCTCCACTTTTTAATTCATAGTTAAGAGGAACCAATTTTCCATTTACTCGTGTTCCTCTGGTTTTTATCCCTAATTCTGAGTGGATACTAAAGGCAAAATCTAAAGAAGTTGCGCCTTTGGGTAGCGATTTGATTTCTCCTTTTGGCGTAAAGACAAAGATTTCTTGCGAATAGAGATTCATTTTGAAATCTTCTACAAAATCAACGGCGTTGGTTTCTGAATTTTCTAGTGCTTCTCGCAATAAATTGAGCCAAATATCCAATCCGTTTTCATCGGTTGCTCCGTTTTTGTATTTGTAATGTGCAGCGTACCCTTTTTCAGCAATTTCGTCCATACGCTCACTTCGTACTTGAACCTCTACCCAGCGACCTCTTGGTCCCATAACGGTGATGTGTAAGGCTTCGTATCCTGTAGATTTTGGGGAGGAAATCCAATCTCGTAATCGACTAGGGCTGGGGCGATAATGATCTGTTACGATGGAGTATATTTTCCAAGCCAAGAATTTTTCATCATGTGGTTCTGACTTGTATACTATGCGTAGGGCAAATTTGTCATACACTTCGTCAAACGTCACATTTTGAGCGCGCATTTTTCGTCGAATGGAATAAATTGACTTGGGTCTACCTTTGATGACATAGTCAATGCCTTCTTTATCGATAGAGTTTTTTAAAACCTCTGAAATGTCTCTGATGTATGCGTCTTGTTCTTCTTTGCTTTCTTTTATTTTGCTTACAATTTCGTTGTAAACATCAGGTTCAGTATATTTTAGTCCTAGGTCTTCTAGTTGTGTTTTAATGTTGTACAAGCCTAAACGATGTGCTAATGGAGCATAAATATATAGGGTTTCCGATGCGATTTTCATTTGTTTATCTTCTCGCATGGAGTCCATGGTTTGCATATTATGCAATCTATCGGCCAATTTGATTAAGATTACACGGACATCGTCATTGAGGGTGAGAATCATCTTTCTGAAATTCTCGGCTTGTATCGAGGCATTCAAATCCTTTTGAACCAAAGAAATTTTAGTAAGTCCCTCGACCAATTGAGCAACTTTGGGATTGAATAAATTTTCGATATCGGCTACAGACATTGGAGTGTCTTCTACCACATCATGCAATAGTGCGGCAGCTATGGAGGTTGCTCCTAGACCAATTTCTGAAGCTACAATTTTGGCTACAGCTATAGGATGGAAAATATAAGCTTCTCCTGATTTTCTTCTTTGATCTTTATGAGCATCTACCGCTACATCAAAAGCTTTTCGAATGAGTTTTTTATCACTATCGGAAAGGGTTTGATAGCTAATTCGCAAGAGTTCTTTGTATTCTTGAGCAATAGCTTTGTTTTCTTTTTCAATGTCTAATTCGGTCATAACGGCATGGTTCAAAGTTTAAAACTAAGTAAAAAACCCCATAATTACAAGAGTAATAAGCTTACAAAAGTAATGTGAAGATTTTGGAATTTGCTAAATGAAAATGTTTTTTTGTATGTATAAATGCTTAAACAATTGGTTTAATTCACTCTTATGAAATCCAAATCTTGAAAGTCATAACTAAAATCAGTTAACGCTGAAATAGGTTGCATCTTTATTCCAATGGCTTTTCCTGAAGCATCATTTGTAATGAATAAATGAGCATCAGCATTAAAATAGGCATTATTCCATTTTACGACTAGATTGCCTGGTTTGTATTGAAATACTTCGCCGGCCAATTGAGGAGAACGTTTGGATTGAAAATAAAGTTTGCCTTTTTTCTCTGTCAAGGTTATTTCGCCAAACCAAGCGTCTTTATAGGTGCCTACATAATTTTGCCACGTTATTTTACTTTTATTCTTTTGAAGCTGCGCCACAGTATCCCATACCGCTTTAGTGGTAGCGTCGTCTTTGGCAACATTGTTTTGAATACGTTGTTGGTAAAGGGTGATGTAATCTTGTTCTGGAAGTCCAAGATAACTGTCTTTGATAGTATTGGTAATGGCTGTAAATGCGGCGCCTTCTTGCTGATTGGTCAATACAATAACACCCAGTTGCAATTCAGGAATTAAAGTTACTTGTGTTACATTGCCTTCTAATCCTCCGGTGTGCGATACTTGTTTGTAGCCTTTAACATCGGTTAAGAACCAGCCTAAGCCATAACCATTAAAATGTGAGTTGTAAGGTGGGCGAGTAGTTGTTGGAATGATGGTTTGTAATTGCCACATTTCATTTTGTTGGGCTTCAGAAAACAAGGATTGGTTGTTTGGACCAAATTTACCTTTATTTAATTGCATTACTACCCATTTACTCAAATCGTTGGTGCTAGAATAAATTCCTGCTGCTCCATCAAATAAAGGATTTTTGTAGGGTTCAATTACTTTTAAAACACCTTTTACTGGCACATGGGGAGTAATTACATTGGAGAAATCAGTTAATCTTTTATAGCTTGCTGCACTATTGTTCATGCCGATAGGACGCATAATACGTTGTTCAACAAATTCCGCCCAAGTCAATTGACTTACTTTATGTATAACTTCAGCAGCAACGATGTAGAGTAAATTATCATAATCAAATTTGCTTCTAAAACTTGAAACAGGTTTTAGGTATTGTAAGTTTTCGATAATATCATTGGCTGTAAAATCGCTACCGTCGGGCCAAATCATTAAATCGCCAGCGCCAAGCCCCAAACCGCTGCGGTGTGTTACTAAATCGCGTATGGTGAATTGATTTGTAACATAGTCGTTGTACATTTTAAAGTTTGGCAGGTATTTTACCACTGGATCATCCCATTTTAACTTGTTTTCTTCAACAAGCATAGCAATGGCTGCTGTTGTAAAAGCTTTACTGTTGGAAGCAATGCCAAACAAGGTATTGCCATCCACTTTTTCTTTGGTGATAAATGATTTTACTCCATATCCTTTAGAATGAATTACTTTTCCATCCTTAACTACCGCTACGGCAATTCCGGGTGCATTAAAGGTTTTAATGGCTCTTTCTGTAAGTTGATCAATTTGCGCCGAGGAAATTTGTCCAAAAGTGCTAAAAGAAACTAACGAAAGTAAGAGTAAAAAGTAATAATATTTTTTCATGACGGTAAATGATGTAATGTTTAAACTAAATTTCATATGAATTGCTAAAATCCTCTTTGCCTTTTGGCTTCGAAGATTAAAATGGCTGCTGCTACTGAAACATTCATCGAATCTATTTCGCCTTGCATGGGGATGATTATGTTTTGTGTGGCCGCATCGCGCCATTCCTGAGTGAGACCCGTTGCTTCAGTGCCTACCACCAAGGCGGTTGGTGTAGTGTAATCTTGCAAGTGGTAACTGTTAGAATTTTGCAAAGTAGCACAATAGAAGTTTATATTTTTGGCTTTCAAAAAGGCTATAATTTCTGAAGTAGTTCCTGTGGCAATTTGATTGGTAAACAAACACCCCACACTAGATCGAACAATATTCGGATTATATAAATCACTTTTGGGATTGGCAATGATAACAGCATCCAAATTTGCGGCATCTGCAGTCCTAAGTAAAGCACCAATGTTTCCTGGTTTTTCAGGGGCTTCAGCAACTAAAATTAGCGGATTTTCAGAAAGGACTAAATCAGTTAAAGCAGTCGATTTGCTTTTAGCTACAGCCAAAACGCCTTCGGTCGAATCACGATAGGCAAGTTTTTCATAGACTGCTGCTGTAATTTCAATAAGTTCTGCTTTTGGAGCTAATTTTTGAGTCTGATTCTCAGAACAAATTTCAGGTACAAACAACAAAGTTTGAATTTCATAGCCTCCTTTAACTGCAATGCTGATTTCTCTTTGCCCTTCTATCAAAAATGTACCCGTTTGTTTTCGAGCTTTAGCTTTTTCTTGTAGTAAAACCAAAGATTTAATAAACGGATTTTGTATGGAAGTAATTTGTTTCAACGTTTAAATTTTTAATGACAAATATACGTATTGCATCGCTTTTTTGATTAGAATTCTATGGCTAGAAAACAGAATTGTAAATTCGGCTTTACATTCTCGTGATTTTACAACTATATTTCTTTATTTTTGGTACGAATTCAAATGCAATTTTCAACGCGCAAAAGTTATTCTTATGACCTTATTTGAAGCATTAGATTTAATTGGAACCCTTGCGTTTGCTATTTCTGGCGCGTTAACTGCTGTTCATAAAAAAATGGATTTGTTTGGAGTTTTGATCATTGCCTTTGTCACAGCTGTTGGTGGAGGTACACTTAGAGACATTATGATTGGTAGAACTCCTGTTGGGTGGATGCAAGATTTAGATTATTTGTATACCATAACCATCGGATTTATTTTAGTAGTGATTTTCAAAGGTAGACTCTTGAGATTGAAGATTTCGATGTTGCTTTCAGATACTATTGGTCTTGGTGTTTTTACTTTAATCGGAATTCAAAAAGGGCTTGATTTTGGGGTGCATCCTTATATTTGTATCGCATTAGGAACCATGACGGCTTGTTTTGGCGGCGTGATTCGCGATGTGTTGTGTGCTGAAATTCCAGTAATTTTTAGAGAAGAAGTTTATGCTACCATTTGCTTACTTGGCGGCGCAGTGTTTTTTTTACTCAGACATTGGAATTTTGCCGACGAAGCGATTTATGTGATAACTACATTGGTAATCATAATCGTTCGATTGTTGGTGGTGAAATTTAAATGGTCTTTGCCAACGTTAAACTTAGATCAATAATTTTTTTATACGTGAACAGTTATACAATAAGGAAGTATCAATCGACAGATTTTGTTCTTTGGAATGCTTTTATAAACAATGCTACAAATGCTACTTTTTTGTTTCATAGAGACTTTATGGAGTATCATAAAGACCGTTTTGAAGATTATTCGTTACTGATTTTTGAACAGTCAAAATTGATAGCGGTTTTACCAGCAAACAAAGTTGGGAATAGTATTTATTCTCATCAAGGGTTGACGTATGGAGGATTGGTATATATGCCCAAATTAAAAATTGAAAAGGTAGAAAAAATTCTAGATTTGGTGTTGTGTTTTTTTAAGAGCAACCAAATCGATAATTTTTTTTTACATCCAATCCCTTCTTTTTATGCAGGTAATGGAAACTCGGCAGTTGATTTTTTTTTGATAAAGAAAGGAGCGCATCTTTACCGAAAAGAAATGAATTTGGTAGCACATCTAAATCAAAAGATTTCAATTTCTAAAAGTAAGTTAAAACATTTTAGGAGAATTGAAATGTTGGATTTAGAAATAGTACAAGAAACTAATTTTCAGCCTTTTTGGGATCAAGTTTTAATACCAAGATTGTTACATAAACATCAAACTAAGCCAGTTCATAGTTTGTCTGAAATTCAGCAACTTCACAATAAATTTCCAGAAAAAATCAAGCAATTTTCGGTATATTTTAAGGATGAAATTATTGCAGGAGTCACCATTTTTGAATTTGAAAAGGGAGTTAAATCTCAGTATGGTGCCACTACAAAAAAAGGGGAAAAATACCGTGCTTTGGATTTTTTATTTATTTCCCTATTGGATAATTTTCAAAAAAAAGGCAAACATTTTTTTGATATGGGTATTGTAAATGAAGATAACGAAAAAGGTTTTAATGCAGGATTATTAAATCAAAAAGAAGAATTGGGATGTACAGTATGGAATCAAGATTTTTATAAAATTACACTAACATGATACGATTTTTCGATTTAAAAAAAATAAATACAACCTATGAAGCAGCATTTCAAGACAAATTAAAATCGGTTTTAGAAAACGGTTGGTATATTTTGGGTAAAGAAGTCGAATTATTTGAAAGTAATTTTGCCAACTATTGTAAGGCGAGACATTGTGTAGGTGTGGGCAATGGATTGGAAGCTTTGACTTTGATTTTTAAAGCCTACATTCAATTAGGGAAATTGCAAAAAGGGGACGAGGTAATTGTGCCAGCTAATACATATATTGCTAGTATATTGGCTATTAAAGCGGCTGATTTGGTTCCTGTTTTGGTAGAACCCAAATTAGAGACATACAACATCAATCCTGATGAAATACAACAGAAAGTAACTTCCAAAACCAAGGCAATCTTGGTAGTTCATCTCTATGGTCAATTAGCAGAAATGGAACGTATCCTTCCCATTGCAGAACACCACAATTTATTGGTTGTCGAAGATGCAGCTCAGGCTCACGGGATTGAAAGAAACGCTAATTTTGAAATTCCAAATTCCAAAACCGAACTATGGGCTCATGCCTACAGTTTTTATCCGAGTAAAAATTTAGGCGCTTTAGGCGATGGAGGTGCTGTAGTTACTAATGATTCACAATTAGCAAAAATGATACAGTCCTTACGAAATTATGGTTCCGTAACTAAATATCAAAATGATTTTATCGGTGTTAATTCGAGATTAGATGAAATTCAAGCAGCTTTCTTAAACCTAAAGTTATTCAATTTAGATATTGATAATGAAAAGAGAAGAAGCATTGCTAAGCGCTATTTGACCGAAATCAAAAACGAAAAAATTAGCTTGCCTTTTTGGGATTTTTCAAAAAATCATGTGTTTCATTTGTTTGTGATTCGAACGTCTAAAAGAGTTGAATTACAAGCTTACTTGAAACAACTTGGTATTGAAACTGCTATTCATTATCCCATTCCACCACATAAACAAAAAGCTTTGGAAGATTTGAACTCCCTAGTATTACCAATTACGGAGAAGATTCATGATGAGATATTGAGTATTCCTTTATATCCAACTTTGGAAAATGAAGATGTTGATCGTATTATTACTGCATTAAATAATTATTAACTTGAGATTTGTTAGAAAAATAATACAAACCAATTTATTTAAAATCACTTCTTTAAATAGCTTAAGTGTTTTCATTAAAATAATAATTGGTTTAGTGACTTCAAAATTGTTAGCCATTTTTGTGGGTCCAAGTGGCATGGCTTTGGTTGGAAATTTAAGAAATTTTTCAACTTCACTTGAAAACATATCCTCTTTTGGTTTTCAAAATGGTATTGTAAAATGTGTAGCTGAAAGTAAAGGTGACAGTCAGCAGCTTCAAAAACTATATTCAACGGCATTTATCTTTTTATTCATTGGATCAGTTATTTTGAGCACTTTTTTGTTTTTATATGCAACATTTTGGAGTCAAAAAATTTTCGGGAATCAAATAGAATATGATTTTGTTATCAAGATAATGGCCTTGGCTTTGCCTTGGATAGCGGTTTCTGTTTTTTTTCATTCCATACTAAATGGCTTAGAAAAATTCAAGTCAGTAATCTGGATTAATATTCTTGGAAATACAGTAGGGTTAATTACCTCTTGTGTTTTGATTTTAAAACTTAAGACTTTAGGAGCTTTATTAGCTTTAGTTATTACACCAGCCTTGTTGTTTTTTGTTACCTATTATTTTATTGCGAAAGAGCTTCATTTTTTAAAACAAATTCGACGCCAAAATTTTGATTTTACTATCCTAAAGAATTTGTTTTCTTTTTCGATAATGTCTTTATTTTCTTCTTTTTTAGGACCTTTAGTATTTTTAGCCATTCGAAAAAATGTAATTGTCACACTAGGAATTGAACAGGCTGGATATTGGGAAACAATGAATAGAATATCAACCTATTATTTGATGTTTATTTCTACACTAGTGATGGTTTATTTCTATCCTAAATTGGCTGCAGCAACTGATAAATTTGAAACAAAAAAAGTTTTTTGGAGTTTTTACAAAAATATTTTACCGCTTTTTAGTCTTGGGCTTTTGGTGCTATATTACTCTAGAACAATACTCGTAAATATGCTTTTGACTAAAGAATTTCTTCCGGTGACAAACTTATTTTTTTGGCAATTAGTTGGAGATGTTCTCAAAGTTGCCTCGCTGATATTAGGATTTCAATTTTTTGCTAAAAAAATGACACTAGCTTATATTGTATCCGAATGTGCGTCATTGGGAGTTTTGTATGTTGCAAGTATTTATCTAATTAATTTTTTTGGAATACAAGGAGTAGTGATGGCTCAAGCTTTCGAGAATGGAATGTATTTATTGATGTTGATAATCTATTTTAGAAAAAGTTTGTTTTGATGTTTTGTAAGATATAAATTTAAAAATTTACTTATTGGTTACTTTTGCCACTCCTGCAGAAATTTTTCTGAGATTTTTATATAATGATGTTCTTTTTCAATAAATAATCTTGCACGTTTTCCAATGGCAATAATTTCTCGTGGATTTTCGATCAAATTAGTCAATTCGGTAACTAAATAATTTACATCTGGTATTGCATTGATAGCCACTTTTTCAGTTAAATTATACTGTTTTGAGAACTCAATTTCAGCTCCAGTGAAAACCACTTTGCCTTTGGCCATTGCTTCTAAGGCATTATAGCCTTGGTCATATCCATATACTTGGTCCAGTAAAATGTGAGCTTTGTCATAGGCTTGAATATATTGTTGGTACGGTATACTTCTTGTAATTATGGTTTCAACATGATTTGGATATTTTTCTTTAATAAAACTTAATGCCTTTTCAAAATAAATACTCCCTTTTTTAATGGCACTGCTTTCGTTTATACCTAGAAAAATTATGATCTTATTATCAATTTGTAACGGTTTATATTCAATTTTATCAGTATTTATTGGATTTGGAATAAAACTGTTTTGGTACGCCATAGCGTCCATTGGTATTTTATAATCCAAGTCGGAAGTAATTATTGAAGATGCTTTTGAAATGATAAAATTGAATGTTTTTCTGTAATTAGGCTGAACATATTTCAGCGAATAATTAAAATACTTTTTTAAGTTTTGGTTTGCTAATAAAGGACTTAAGATTGAGTATTTCATTTTATTTTTCAGAAGATATTCTATAATAGGCGTATCTTCTCCACACACTAAAAGGCTTACTTTTTTGTTCTGACGAAAAAGTTTTCTTAATAAAAATCGCGAAGCCAAAGGATATGTTTCTATTGCATCAGAATTAATTAATTGTACTAAATCATAGTTTTTTAATTTTGGAAGTAGGAAGTAAAATCGAATTCCTCTTTCTAGTAATCTTAAATCACTTTTAAATAGTTTAAAAAAAACTTTATTAATCAATGTTAATAAAGAAGAGGACGTGAATGCCCTTGGTGCAGTTGAATAATCAACAGGTAAATTTTTAAAATCATCTCCGCTTCCAATTATGGTAACTTCATGATTTAGCGATAATAACCCTTCTTTTAAAGAATTGTGTAACCTACTGAATTCGCCTACTAAAAGTATTTTCATTTTTTTTTTGACAGAAAAATTTATATTTACGTAAATATATCAGAAAATGACAAATATCTTTTCAGAAAATGATTTAGAAATATTAATTGCAACAACAAATCAAGAAAGTCTTGACTTTTTAGCAACTATGTTTCCATTCTCATCTTTTTCTAACTATAATATTTTGATAATCAACCAGAACAAGAATGCTTCTTTGGTGTCTAGTTTTGAATCGGTTAGGGTGATAAATGTTGATGAGAAGGGTTTGTCGAAAAGTAGAAATCTTGCCATTAAAAAAGCATCTAAAAAGATTTGTATTATTGCTGACGATGACGTTATTTTTTTTCCAAATTTCGATCAGGATATTATCTCAGCTTTCAATCATCATCCTAATGCCTCAATTATTAGTTTTAACCATCAACGAATTGGAAAAAAAGAGCCTTATCATAATTCAAAAAAAGCATTTCAACATTCTCAAAAAACGATAGAAAACGTTTGTTCAATAGAATTAGCTTTTCAATTAAATATAATAAAGGAAAACAAGCTTTGTTTTGATGAGAAATTTGGTTTGGGTTCTTATTTTGAAACGGCAGAAGAATACTTGTTTTTGCAAGATGCATTGAGAATGAAGTTAAACGTAATTTTTTGTCCGATTGTGGTAGTTTCTCATCCCTTATTGTCTTCGGGTGAGCTGCAAGGGGATGATAAAATTGTATTTGCAAGAGCTGCTTTGTTTTATAAAACAAAAACTAAATTCGCTTACATTTGGTTATTAAAATATGTGTTTTTTCTTGCTAGAAAGAGTTATATCAAATGGAGCGAATTCTCGAATAAATACAAAACGGGTTTATTGGGAATTCAAAAATATAAAGAATTAGTAAAATAAATAGAATGACAACTATTGATGATGTTCAGTTGATTGAAATACCAAAAGCGCACGACGTTAGAGGCAATCTATCGGTTATTGAAGGAAATACAATCCCTTTTGAGATAAAAAGGGTCTATTATTTATATGATATTCCTACGGCAAGTGTTCGAGGAGGACATGCGCATAAAAATCTGCGTCAACTTTTGGTTCCTTTGAGCGGAAGTTTTGATGTTGTATTGAAAGATGGTGTTGCTGAGAAGATTATTAGCTTAAATAAACCAAATTTTGGGCTTTTGATTCCTGCAGGTATTTGGCGAGAATTACAAAATTTTTCTTCAGGTTCTGTATGCTTAGTTTTGGCTTCGGCAACATTTGATGAAGAAGATTACATTAGAAGTTTTAAGGAGTTCAAATTATTTAAAAACAGAATGTCCTAATCCCACATTGGCTAAAAGTGTCTTTAATGTTATAAGAGGTCTAAGTACGTAAACGGGAAGTTTTAATAATATTCTTTTTTTCAGAGGCATATTTTGTAAATCTATGGCCTTATACAGTTTTAAAAAAAAATCTTGCTCTCCAATTAATTTTGATTTTATAGCTAATGAAAACCGATTTAAATCGAGAAATTTTTTCAAACTAGGGTTGTTTTTTTCCCATATTGCATATTTAGAAAAATTAAAAGAATATACAGAAGTTTTGTGGTTTTTACTAAGACTATTTGGGTCATACCCATATCTAGCTAGTTTTTCCCAAACAAACAAAATAGAATAATTGAGGCCAATTCTTATCCACATATCGGTGTCTTCTCCGCTCTTTAAATTGATATCAAAACAACCAATTTTTTCAAAAACACTTTTGTGAAAAACAGCACAAGAAGTACAAATTACAGTTTCTTTTTTACTTGCTTCAAAATAAGAAACGATTTCATAATTTCCCGTTTTTTCGATAGAATAACGAGATGAAATCATTGTTTTTGATGTTTCTATTTCGATGGCTGCAGAAAAGACTTTTTGATTAGGAAATTTACTAATATATCGATACATTTCTTGTAGAAAATCGGGATACCAATAATCATCAGCATCTATAAATGTGATATAATTAGTTTTTGCTTTTTCTATTCCATAATTCCTTGCAGAAGAAACACCGCCATTTTCTTTGAAAAAATAACGAATTCTAGGGTCTTCAAATGCAAGTACTTTTTCTTCACTTTTGTCCGTTGAACCATCATTTACAATAATAACTTCATAATTAGTAAAGCACTGTTGGAGAATACTATTGATGGTGCTCTCAATGAAATTTTCTTTGTTATAAAGTGCAATAATTACGGAAAATAGAGGCATTTGCTATCAATTTAATTATGAGAAAATTCCTTTTGCTTTGCGTTTTGTTTAAGTGTTTTTTTTATTACTAAAATACCATCTGTTGGTTATTAATAGATTTTTGACTATAATTTTTAATTGTATGTTGCAGCTTTAGTTGTTGACATAAGAAACCTAATTTATACAAATCAAAAATGAATAGGGATGGTTTTGAACTTGATAGATTTTTAATTAAAAGTACTTTGGAAATTTTGAAAAAATAGGCAAGCAATCCTATCATTTTTAATTTTATTAATAGCGATACAACCTTGGAAATCTTAGTATAACTGTGCGGGAGTAGTTGGTTGTCTGTTAGGTATATAAGCGCGGTTATTGATTCGTTTTCTTTGCGAATGGCATTTTCAAAATCATCAAGACCAAAATGATATGCAGGATTATTAATATGTACTATTTTTATTTTTTTCTGCATTAAATTATATGAAAACAACGTGTCTTCGTGCCTTAAATTGGGAATAGTTTCGTTGAATGAAACTTTTTCAAAAACATTTTTATGAATTAAAAAATTTAAGGTTAAAAAAGATAAATATGGATTTCTTTTTCGTTGTTCTACCGAAAGTGCTTCTCTTGATTTACCATATACCCATCGTAAAAGTTTATTTTTAGAAGGTTTTTCTTTTTGATAGTCTATACCTCCATAAACTATTTTTTCACAGTTATCAATTTGTTCAATATATCTCTTTATGAAATTGTTGTTAACTGGAATAGTATCAGCATCAAGAAAAAGTAAATTGTTGAATTTTGCTTTTTTTACAAGTAAATTTCTAATTGCACTGCGGCCAATATTTTTTTCTAATACTTCAAAACGACAATTTTCTAAAGTATTAATTTGTTTATTTTCAATAAAAAGTAGTTTTGAATTGTCATCTAAGACAATAATTTCAAAATCAATAGAACACGCTGAACATTGTTCATGTAGTGCTACAACCAAAGGCACTACATGATAATTATAAACCGGAATAAGGATGGAAAGCATTATACCGAACGCTGAACAACTTCAAAGATTTTACTGTCCTCGCATTTTAAAGTTTTAGAAGGATACTTCAACAACAAAGCATAATCGTGAGTGGCCATGATGATAGTTTTTCCAAGTTTATTGATGGTTTTTAAAACTTCCAAAACTTCGGCACTAGTTTGAGGATCAAGGTTTCCTGTTGGTTCATCGGCCAAGATAAATTCAGGGTCATTTAAGATGGCTCTTGCAATAGCAATTCTTTGTTGCTCTCCACCGGATAGTTGGTGCGGCATTTTGTTGCCGTAATTTTGCATTCCTACTTTGGTTAAAACCTCGTTGATTTTTTCTTCAATTTTTTCGTTTTCTTTCCAACCTGTAGCTTTCAATACAAAAGAAAGATTTTCAAAAACATTTCTGTCTGGTAAAAGCATAAAATCCTGAAAAACAACACCAATTTTGCGTCTCAAATAAGGAATGTCATCTTCTTTAAGCGTTTCTAGATTAAAATCAAGTAACTGGCCAGTTCCTTCTGTCAAGGGTAAGTCGGCATACAAGGTTTTGAGCAAACTACTCTTTCCAGATCCAGTTTTTCCAATCAAATAGATAAATTCTCCGTGGTTTATTTCTAAATTAATATCGGATAGAATGGTTTTTTCGCCTTGATATATAGTAACGTTGTGTAAGGATAAAACGGTTTGTGACATAATTGAGTTGTTTTTAATGTGTAAAAATAAGAAGTTAAGCATTGGATTCAAAATAAAATCAAGCCATTCCTTCAAAAAAGAAAAATAAGGATTTTAAGGAGATGAAATTAAGTGAAATAACCTGTTTTGTTGATTCTTTTTTTTGAAATTAAAGCCATTGTTAATCGTGTTTGTTAGCAATAAATCTCAAGAAATACGCGTTATTCATTCATTTAATGATATATTTGAAAAATCAAAAAAACACGAAAATGAGATTTACTTCAAGGTCCCCAATCTTTTTTTTATTTTGCACCGCTTCGGTTCTCTTTGCTCAAAAATCAACCATTTATACTCATGATCTAAAAGAGTTCAACAAGGCCGTTTGGTTGTATCAAAATCAACAATTTGATGCCGCAAAATTGGTTTTTGAAACTGCTTCAAAAAGAACTACTAATGATGAAGTTCAATCGGATTGTGCCTATTATATTGCCAATTGTGCTATTCGAACTCAACAAACCAATGCAGAGGTTTTGATAGAACAATTTGTTGATCAATATCCAACAAGTATCAAGCGCAATCAAGCGTATAGAGATGTGGCTGCTTTTTATTTTGAAAAGAATAATTTCCCAAAAGCATTGTTTTGGTTGGATAAAGTAGAAGAAAGTCAGTTAACTGCCAAAGAAGGGGATCAGTTTCGATTTCAAAAGGGCTATTGTTATTTTCAGGCCAAAAAGAAAAAAGAAGCAACAAAGTATTTGAATACCGTTGTAAACTCGCCAGAATACGGTGCTCAGGCCAAATATTATTTGGGTTTTATGGCCTATGAAGGCGATGATTACAAAGCGGCAACCAAATATTTTGATGAAGTATCAGGGGAAGAAAAATACAAAGAGAAGTTATCGTATTTTCAGGCGGACATGAATTTTAAGTTGGGTAATTTTCAGAAAGCGATTGATTTAGGGATAAAAGCGATCCCACAATCGAATGAAATGGAGCTGTCTGAATTGAATAAAATTATAGGTGAAAGTTATTTTAACCTCAAGAATTACGAAAAAGCCATTCCGTATTTGTCTCAATACAAAGGAAAAAAAGGCAAGTGGAATAATACTGATTTTTATCAATTGGGCTATGCGTATTATCAGCAAAAACAATATGAAAACGCCATTGCTCAGTTTAACAAAATCATTGATGGTAAAGATTTTGTGGCTCAAAATGCCTATTATCATTTGGGAGAATCGTATTTGGATTTGGGACAAAAAACTCAGGCTTTACATGCGTTTAAAAATGCCTCTGAAATGTGTTTTAATGCTAGTTTGCAAGAAGATGCTACACTTAATTATGCCAAATTGAGCTACGAAATTGGAAATTCATACCAAAGTGTGCCTGGGATTTTGATGGCTTTTTTAGAAAAATATCCACGAAACGCGAATGTGGGTGAAATAGAAAAATTGTTGATAGATTCCTATATTTCATCTAAAAACTACAAAGAAGCCCTCGTTTTATTGGAAAGAAATAAAACGGCAGAAAATAGGGGAGTGTACCAAAAAGTGTTGTTTTATAGTGGAATCGAAGCGGTTACGGCTGGTGATTATACCACAGCCAACAAGCTTTTTAATAGAGCCATAAACGAATCCAAAGACCCTGCAATAACTGCTCGTGCTACGTTTTGGAAAGCCGAATCGGATTTTGTGTTAGAGGATTTTGCTTCAGCTTTGGCGGGTTTCAAGCAATTTTCCAATTTGCCTAGCGCCACGACTACACCCGAATTCAAAAACAGCAACTACAATTTAGGCTATGCGTGCTTTAAATTGAAAGAATATGAGTCAGCGGCAACTTATTTTCAAAATCAGATTGACGCGAACAAAGAAGATAAGAAACGTTTGGCAGATGCTTATTTGCGCTTAGGCGATAGTAGATTTGTGGGTACAAAATATTGGCCAGCCATTGATAATTATGTCAAAGCGATAGAATTGAAAAGCGTAGATGCGGATTATGCCTATTTTCAAAAAGCACTTTGTTATGGATTTTTGGGCAAAAATGATAAGAAAATTGCAGATTTGACATCGTTTTTAGACCGTTTTGCAACTTCGGTGTATCGTGATGATGCTTTGTTTGAACTTGGAAACACCTATGTTGCCGATAAGAAAGAGGAATTGGCAATCAAAACTTACAATCAGTTAATTTCCGAATTTCCCGAAGGAACGTTTACTTCAAAAGCTTTGTTGCGTCAGGGATTAGTGTATTATAATGACGATAAAGATGATTTGGCATTGGCCAAATTCAAAAAGATTGCTGCCGATTTTCCTAAAACTCCAGAGGCCTTAGAGGCAGTAGCATCGGCGCGTTTGATTTATGTAGATAGCGGAAAAGTCAATGAATATGCAACTTGGGTACGTACTTTATCGTTTGTTTCAGTTACCGATGTCGAATTGGATAATGATAGTTATGAAGCGGCACAAAAACAATGGGAACAAGGCAATACGAAACAAGCTATTGCGGGTTGGAATGCGTATCTAAACGCTTTTGCTAACGGTATTCATGCATTACAAGCCAATTTTCAGTTAGCGCAAGCGTATTACAATGAAGGTGCTACTGGGAAATCAATTCCGCATTATGATTATGTGGTGCAACAATCGCGTTCTGAATTTACAGAACAATCGTTGGTTCGTTTGGCTCAAATTCACTTGAAAGACCAAAGAGCGGAGTATGCTATTCCTGTTTTATTGCGTTTAGAAACCGAATCGGATGTGGCTCAAAACAAAATTTTTGCCATGGCCAATTTGATGAAATTGTATTACGAAACTAAAGACTACAGTAAAGCCGTGGTCTATGCCGAAAAAGTATTGGCCGAACCCAAAACTGAAGAAATGGTCAAAAGCGATGCCCAAATTATCGTAGCAAGAAGTGCAATTCAAGTTGGGGATGAAGCTAAAGCCAAATTGAGTTATGCTAAATTGTTGCCCATAGCCAAAGGTGAATTAGCAGCAGAAGCTCTTTATTACGATGCGTTTTTCAAAAATAAAGAAGGGAAATTTGAAGCCTCGAATGAAGCGGTTCAAAAACTAGCTAAAAATTATTCGAGTTATCGCTATTTGGGAGCCAAAGGTTTGGTGGTGATGGCGAGTAATTTTTATGGATTGAAAGATAGTTTTCAAGCGACTTACATTTTAGAAAGTGTCATCAAAAATTTCATAGAGTACAAAGATGTGGTGACTACAGCGCAAACAGAAATGAATAAAATTAAAACAGAAGAAGCTAAGACTAATGCTTCGATTATTAAGTAGATAAAACTTTGCAGTTGTAAGATTAGCTTACTTTTCATCGTAACAAAAATACCTTTTACAAATTATGACTCTACCATTTTATATAGTTGATGTTTTTACTGACACAAAATATGCCGGAAATCAATTGGCTGTTTTTTTAGAGGCCGAAAATTTGAGTTCAGCTCAAATGCAAACGATAGCCCGTGAAATTAATTTTGCCGAAAGTACTTTTATAACCAAGCAAGAGGCTCAAAAAAATAGTGCAGAAGTTAAAATTTTCACACCTGCTCATGAGATGCAATTTGCTGGGCATCCTATCATTGGAACATCGTGGGTTTTGATGCATAAAGTGTTTGAAAATTCTCCTGAAAACATAAAATTAAACGTACCAATTGGTCCAATTACCGTTGAAAAAACAGAAGACTTGATTTGGTTAAAAGCTGCACAACCCAAGTTTTGGGATATTTTTTCAAAAGAAGAATTTGCTGGATTTAGTAACCTTAATAAAGAAGATTTTGAAAATCAATTCCCCATTCAAGAAGTTACTACCGGTAGTGCTTTTGTTTTGGTGGGATTGAGTAGTAAAAGAGCGCTAGAACAATTGGTTTTGGATAAAGAAAAAACGGACCACTGGCTTAAAAAGAATTGCAAAACAACACACCGAGCCTTGTATTTTTATTATTTAGAAGGGTCGAAATTGTTTAGTCGAATGTTGTGCATCGAAAACAATCAATTGATTGAAGATGCTGCTACAGGTAGTGCTAGTACATGTTTACAGGCTTTTTTGTTGAAATACCATCAACCTGAATTTGAATTGGTAAACTATCAGGGAGATTATATTGGGCGTCCTTCTCAGATTTATTTTAAAGGAAAAGTAACCGACAGCCAATTTGACATTCAGATTGGTGGAAAAGTGCAGTTTGTAGCCAAAGGAGAATGGGAAGTATAATAAAAGAAAATTCAGTAGAGCATCTACCTTTTACAATTAGAAAAAAATGAAAATTCAGAAAAGTAACAGAGGCATGTTTAGTGTTGCTTTTTTGTCGTTACTCTAAAAAAAATAAATTTTATGAACATTAATCACCAAAATAAAATTCATCTTTTGCTTTTGTTATTGACACTTCAGTTTTCGTTTGCCCAAAAAAAGAATGAAACGATAAGTGCAGAAGAAGTAAATGTGGTTAAATCTTTTTCGCCTTCGGTTTCGGACGCTTTCAAAATCAAAGAAACACCACTTTTGGACGATAAAGGAAATGCCAAAAAAGAAGTAGTAAAGTATACTGTTTTACCATTTCCTGTGGCTTCTACTTTTACCCCTAACAAAGGAGTGGCAGCCTCTGTAGAAAAAGCTAAGGCGGTTAAGATTTTCGAAAATTATGCTGCTTTGGGGATTGGAAATTATGGCACGCTCAACGGCGAACTTTTTGTAAACAAAAAACTGAATACTTCGGATTATGCGGGTGGACGCTTTCAACATCATTCCTCTCAAGGCGGAATCAAGGAAGTACAATTGGACGACCATTTTTACGATACTAAATTAGATTTGTTTTACGGGAGTAACTCCTCCGATATTTCTTGGAAAGCAGAAGCGGGTTTCCAGAGCCAAACCTATAATTGGTATGGATTGCCAGAGGAATTTGGAAGTACATTAACTGAGGTACAACGAAACGACTTGATTAAAGGTATTAGTCCTGAGCAAAAATACAATACGCTTACACTTGGAGGAACGCTCGATTTTGAAGACAGCATGTTTAGTCAAACCATGGTTAAATACCATCATTTTGGTGATGCATTTGGTTCTTCTGAAAATCGTTTTTTTATAAAACCTTCTTTTGATATCGAATTGAGAAATGCGCTGATTAAAACCGATGTAGTATTGGATTTTGTAGGAGGGAGTTTTGAAAAAAACTATTTGAAAACCAACCTTGAGCCTGTTAAATACAGCTTTGTTAATTTTGGGTTGGCTCCGCGTTTTGAAATCAAAGAGGACGATTGGACCTTACAAATTGGCGCGAGTTTCTTTTATAGTTTAGACAATCAAGCGAGCAAGAACAAATTGTATTTCTATCCTAATTTCAAAGCGTCCTATAAAGTGGTTGGCGATTTGATGATTTTTTATCTTGGAGCAGATGGGAATTTAAAACAAAACACGTATTTGGATTTCGTTGCTGAAAATCCCTTTCTTTCTCCAACTTTGTGGATACAACCAACAGATGCCAAATACAATCTATTCGCAGGGTTGAAAGGAAAGCTAGCAAATGCAATCAGTTATAATGTAAGCGCATCCTATTTGAACGAAGGCAACAAAGCACTGTTTAAAGCCAATAATTTTACGGAGTCCAATTCTAATGAAGCCTATGCTTTTGGAAACTCTTTAGGTTTGGTTTATAACGATGTGAAAACAATTAGTCTTTATGGTGAATTAAAAGCCGATTTTTCAAAAAATGTCACATTCGGAATCAACGCGACCTTAAACAGCTATAACACCGATATTCAGGCCGAAGCGTGGAATTTACCCAACATGAAAATCAATACCACTCTTGATGTTACAATTACAGACAAATGGTTTGCAGGTGCCAAAGTGTTTTTTGTAGGCGAACGAAAAGAGAATCAATTCAATACCGATTTGTTCACCAGCTCAGCAAACATAACTTTACCTTCCTATTTTGACGCTAATTTACATGTGGGCTATAAATATAACGAACGCATTACTGCTTTTTTAAGAGCTAACAATGTTGCTAACCAAGCCTATCAAAAATGGTTGAATTTTCCGGTTCAAGGATTTCAAATTGTAGCGGGAGCGAGTTATAAATTTGATTTTTAATTGAACCACAAAGAGCACAGAGGAGGCACAAAATACACCAACTAAAGAAAAAAATATTATTTAGGAATTTATAAATTTTTACTTTTGAGTAAATCAGTATATCTTCCATTTTTTGAATTACTTTGCGAGACAATTTTCAAAAGATATTATTAATGAAACCTTGTGTGCTTTGTGCTCACTTAGTGCCCTTTGTGGTTAACCTTTTCCTATGACCTTCAAACAAAAAATACATACCTACTACCTACAGTTAGTTCAAGACAGAATCGATGCGTTTCGCGATATGATCTCGGCATTGACCGAAGACTCAAAAAATGACGCCAAAGGATCCGCAGGCGACAAGCACGAAACCGCACTTTCGATGATGCATCTTGAGCAAGAAAAATTCAATCACAAACTCCAAGAAGTCTTGGCTCAAAAAGCCGTCCTAGACAAAATCGATCCCACCATCGTTCCCGAAACCATAGTAGTGGGGAGTTTGGTCGTAGCCAACGGCATTTACTTGTACCTCAGTTTGGCCTTGCCCAAAATCACAATCGAAGGCACCAACATCATCGCGCTTTCGCCCCAATCGCCTTTGGGTAGTAAATTAATGGGTAACAAAGTAGGATTCGAATTCGAAATCAACACCACGAAATACACCATTCAAGAAATATATTAAAAGCAGTAATTGAAGTAGGAGCGGGAAGCAATAGGCTTTTTTAGTTACATAGTCCCGTGATCCGCTATATCTTTCCTTTTTTAAAGAAAAAAAGCAAAGGATGCCGCTCCTCC
>NZ_JBUYSY010000016.1:0-54181 GCF_055231795.1 Flavobacterium riviphilum | reverse complement strand
GTTTAGTATAGTCCATTTTGTCAGTTCGAGCGCAGTCGAGAACCATCTTTACCTCTCAACTGTACTTCGACATCGCTCAGGAAAACTGCTCGATGAGGCAACAGGATTGTTTTATTAATAACTTGTTTAGTATAGTCCATTTTGTCAGTTCGAGCGCAGTCGAGAACCGTCGTTACCTCTCAACTGCACTTCTACTACACTTAAGGTGACGGATAGAAGTTAGAAAGTAGAAAATAGTCCCGATTCCGAGGCTTAGGGAGGGGTATAAAAATGACCTGAAATCACTAGATTAGACGTTTAAGGTCTAAAAGGAATCTTTGTAATGGTAGTTCATTTGTGCTGTCGAACCTAGTGAAGATACGTTGTTCATGGGGTGGTACTTTGCGTAGTCCTTTGCGCCCCTTGCGGTTACTATTCAGCTCTGAGTGCTCAGATATATAGGGTAAGTCATTTGTGTTGTAACGGTAAAAGATGATAATAGCTATATAAACTCTTGTAGGAGTGGAGGGCTTTCTGAACCGTTGGTTTTTTGAGTGTGTTGGGTGTGTTGTTATAATTTGTTTTCCGTGAAGTAGTTGATGAAACTCTTCAAAAAATTTGCATAAAATTTATGTTAAATTATAAAATTAAGTTAAAATAAGTAGGTATTTTATTGTGATTTTAAATTACATTTGCCGAAAATTACTACCGTATGTGGTCTCAAATGGGACTCACAGCGGCGAAGCCGTGAGATGAGGTAAGTACCGTAAGCTTTCGGGTGAAAATGATGATCTAAAATTTGGGAACAGTGTATGCAAATTAATAAGTATTAAAATTTAGAGTAGAGAAGAGTATAGTGAAATAGAGCAATTGATACTAAGCACAAACGAAGAGAAGGCGTAATTTTCTCGATACTAATCAGATAATATCTTAGCCGAACCCCGATAACCAACAACGGACAACCAAAACCCAATAGCCAACAGCCAAAAGCCAACAGCCAGTTGAATTAAAAAATTAAAAAATAAACGCCATCTACTTAGTTCCCCCTTCGGGGGCTAGGGGGCTTAACGATATGAAAATAGGAATTACTTTCAGCGCTTTTGATCTCTTGCATGCGGGACATATCAAAATGTTAGAAGAAGCCAAGCGACAATGTGATTATTTAATTGTAGGTTTGCAAACGGATCCTACTTTGGACCGCCCAGAAAAAAACCGTCCGGTACAAACCGTGGTGGAACGATATATCCAATTGAAAGGCTGTAAATTCGTAGACGAAATAGTGCCTTACGCTACGGAGCAAGATTTAGAAGATATTTTACGCTCTTTTAAAATTGATGTGCGTATTGTAGGCGATGAATACCGAGAACAAAATTTTACTGGAAGAATGTATTGCGAAGCCAAAGGGATTGAGTTGTATTACAATACACGGGATCATCGATTTTCGAGTTCGGGATTACGTAGGGAAGTGCATCAGAAGGAAATGGTGCGAGAATAACTAAAATAGAGTTAAGGTGTAACTATTAAGTATAGAAAATGAAAATTTTAATCACAGGCGGAGCCGGTTTTATAGGTTCCAATTTAACAGAATATTTTTTAGCAAAAGGGTACGACATAGTTTGTTTAGATAACTTTGCTACGGGTCATCGTCATAATGTTGCGCCTTTTTTAGAGAATCCAAATTATACTTTGATCGAAGGAGATATTCGAAATTTTTCGGATTGTCAACAAGCAGTGGAAGGAGTAGATTATGTCTTACATCAAGCGGCTTTGGGGTCTGTGCCTCGTTCTATCAATGATCCCATTACGACCAATGATGTAAATGTTTCAGGTTTTTTAAATATGCTTACCGCTGCTCGTGATGCAAAGGTGAAACGTTTTGTTTATGCTGCTAGTTCTTCTACTTATGGAGATTCTCAAGGTTTACCAAAGGTAGAGGACGTTATTGGAAAACCTTTATCTCCTTACGCCATCACTAAATATGTAAACGAATTGTATGCCGATATTTTTTCAAAAACTTATGGGATAGAAACTATAGGCTTGCGTTATTTTAATGTGTTTGGCAGAAGGCAAGATCCCAATGGAGCTTATGCAGCTGTTATTCCTAAATTTGTCATGCAATTTATGAAGCATGAAAGTCCTGTGATTAATGGTGACGGGTTGTATTCTAGAGATTTTACTTATATAGATAATGTGATTCAGATGAATGAGTTGGCGATGACTACTCAAAACCCTGAAGCGATAAATACGGTATATAACACTGCTTTTGGTGATAGAACTACGTTGACGCAATTAGTTGGATTACTGAAGGAATATTTGTCTGCTTTTGATTCAAAAATTGCCGATGTTGAAGTGATACATGGTCCAAATAGAGCCGGAGATATCCCTCATTCTTTGGCAAGTATTACTAAAGCAAAACAGTTGTTAGGGTATGCTCCTCAATTTTCTATTCAACAAGGGTTGCAAGAAGCAGTAGCATGGTATTTTACTCATTTGAATTAATTAATTTTTCAAATCTAATATTGTTATAAAATAGGTTTAATGAAAAAAATTGCCATTATTGGTCTAGGATACGTAGGACTTCCTTTAGCACGTTTGTTTGCCACAAAATATCCCGTAGTTGGTTTTGATATCAACGAAAAAAGAATAAAAGAGCTTACTAGCGGCCACGATAGTACTTTGGAAGTGGAAGATGCTATTTTACAAGCCGTAGTAGTGGATCAGTTTTCGGAGGGAACGGGCTTGTATTGTACTAATGATTTAGCTATTTTAAAAGAGTGTAACGTTTACATTGTTACTGTACCTACACCTGTGGATAAAAACAACCGCCCTGATTTGACACCATTGTACAAAGCCAGTGAAACGGTAGGTAAAGTTTTGAAAAAAGGCGATATTGTTATTTATGAATCTACTGTGTATCCTGGAGTCACCGAAGAGGAGTGTGTGCCAGTTTTGGAAAAAATTTCAGGCTTACAATTTAATGTTGATTTTTTTGCAGGGTATTCGCCTGAACGTATCAACCCGGGTGACAAAGAACATACCGTAGAGAAAATATTGAAAGTAACCTCAGGCTCCACACCTGCCATAGGGCTTGAAGTAGATACTTTGTATAAAAGTGTGATTACTGCCGGTACGCATTTGGCACCTTCGATTAAAGTGGCTGAAGCTGCTAAGGTAATTGAAAACTCGCAACGCGATATTAATATTGCATTTGTCAACGAATTGGCTAAAATTTTTAATTTAATGGATATTGATACTCATGCGGTATTGGAAGCGGCTGGGACTAAATGGAATTTCTTACCTTTTAAACCGGGATTAGTGGGAGGACATTGTATTGGAGTAGATCCTTATTATTTGGCACAACGCGCTCAGGAATTTGGCTACCATCCCGAAATTATTTTAGCTGGGCGCAGAATGAATGACAGCATGGGTGAATATGTAGCTTCACAAGTTGTGAAATTGATGATTAAAAAAGGGATAGCGGTTAAAGGAGCTAGCTTATTAATGCTTGGGATTACCTTTAAGGAAAATTGTCCAGATGTGCGTAATACAAAAATTGTGGATATGATTGCAGCATTTTTAGACTATGGCATTACGATAAGTATTTATGATCCATGGGCAAACCCTTCTGAGGTCAATCATGAATATGAATTGAAAATTACTGCAAATATGCCAATTGATAAATTTGATTCTATAGTATTGGGAGTTGCACATAAAGAGTTTTATTCTATGAATTTTAAAAGTATTAGAAAGAAGAATAGTGTTTTGTATGATGTGAAAGGTATTTTGGGCAGAGAAGTTGACGGAAGATTATAATATTTAAAATTAGTTTAATGATTAAAAATTTAATAATATTTGGAACTAGACCAGAAGCTATAAAAATGGCTCCTCTTGTCAATGAGTTCAATATACATAGAGAGAGATTTGAAACAAGAGTTTGTGTTACAGCGCAACATAGAGAGATGTTAGATCAAGTTTTAGATTTTTTTGAAATCATTCCAGATTATGATCTAGATTTAATGAAGCCGAATCAAAATTTGTACTCCTTGACATCTGATATTATTTTAGGTTTAAAGCCTGTTTTGGAGGAATATAAGCCTGATTTTGTATTTGTTCACGGAGATACTTCGACTACGATGGCAGCAAGTATAGCTTCTTTTTATGCAGGAGCAAAAGTTTGCCATGTAGAAGCTGGTTTGCGAACCAATAATAAATATTCTCCTTTTCCGGAAGAAATTAACCGTCAAGTTACGGGTAGAATTGCGGATTTTCATTTTGCTCCGACTGAACAGTCAAAAATGAATTTGTTAGCTGAAAATGTTAATGAAGGTACTATTTTAGTTACTGGTAATACTGTTATTGATGCTTTATTAGAAAGCTCAGTAAAAGTGAATTCCATTTTAAATTCTGAGATTGATCAATTAAAAACAATTATTGGTAATACAAAGCAGTTAATTTTAGTTACAGGCCATCGTAGAGAAAACCATGGACAAGGTTTTATCAATATTTGCGAGGCTTTAAAAACAATTGCGATGCAAAATCCAGAAGCCAAGATTGTGTATCCAGTGCATTTGAATCCCAATGTTAAAGGTCCGGTTTATCAAATATTGGGAAATATTTCAAATGTTTATTTAATAGAACCTTTGGCCTATCCTGCTTTCGTTTGGTTAATGAATCAGTCCTATTTGATTATTACCGATTCAGGAGGGGTGCAAGAAGAAGCTCCAAGTTTAGGTAAACCAGTTTTGGTAATGCGAGATACTACAGAACGTCCTGAAGCTGTTGAGGCAGGAACTGTTATTTTAGTTGGAACTAATACAGCTAAAATAATTAATGAATGTAATGACTTATTGTCGAATATAGAGAACTACCAAAAAATGAGTGCTTTGCATAATCCATATGGAGATGGTAAAGCATGTGAACGTATTATAGATTTTATAATTTCTTTAAAATAATACAATGAATAATAATAGTGTTGTAATGATTGGACTAGGGTATATTGGATTACCTACCGCTGCTTTAATTGCGAACAATAACATCCCTGTTCATGGAGTTGATATCAACCCTGAGGTCGTACGAATTATTAATGAGGGAAAGATTCATATCGTGGAACCGAGTTTGGATGAAGCTGTAGCTAATGCGGTTACTGCAGGTTTTTTTAAAGCCTCAACGACTCCTATAACAGCAAGCACTTATTTGATAGTTGTACCCACCCCATTTAAGGCAAAAAATGAACCAGATATTTCCTTTGTAGAAGCTGCTACAATGGCAATACTTCCTTTACTAAAAGAACATGATTTATACATTATTGAATCAACTTCGCCTATAGGAACAACGGAAAAGATGATGAAATTGATTTATAACAAACGACCTGATTTATTAGATAAATTGTACATAGCATATTGTCCTGAAAGGGTTTTGCCAGGTAATGTTATGTATGAATTAGTACATAATGATAGAGTAATAGGCGGAGTTAATGAAGTTTCGACAGAAAGAGCTGTAGCTTTTTATAAACAATTTGTAAAAGGAGATCTACATAAAACAAACGCTAGAACTGCGGAGATGTGTAAGTTAACTGAAAACTCCTCTCGTGATGTTCAAATAGCTTTTGCTAATGAATTATCTTTAATTTGCGACAAAGCAGATATTGATGTATGGGAATTGATACAATTGGCTAATAAACACCCGAGAGTAAATATTCTTCAGCCAGGATGCGGAGTAGGAGGACACTGTATTGCAGTGGATCCATATTTTATTGTGGCTGATTATCCTATGGAATCTAAGATAATTGCTACGGCAAGAGAAATAAATAATTATAAATCTTTTTGGTGTGCTGAAAAAGTAAAAACAGCAAAATTAGAGTTTCAACTAAAACATGGTAGAAAAGCAAGTGTTGCCATTATGGGATTGGCTTTTAAGCCGAATATTGACGATTTGAGAGAGTCGCCGGCAAAGTATATTGCTCAAAAAATATTACAAGATTCCCACGATGATGAATGTTTTATTGTTGAACCCAATATAGCGACCCACAAGGTTTTTAAGCTGACCGATTACAAAGAAGCAATGAATAAGGCTGATATAATTGTTTTTTTAGTAGCTCATGATGAGTTTAAAGAATTAGAAATTTCTAAAGATAAAGTAGTATTAGACTTTTGCGGTGTAAATAATAGAATTTAACAAAATGGTTATTAATCATGTTTTTTTTTGATTTTATGTTAAAAATAAATTTATTAATCATTAAACTATGACGACTATAGATTTAATAAAATCTGATATTTACAGATATATTGGAAGTACAAGTTGGTTTCAAATTTTTAAAGCTATTTTAACTATTGAAGGTGTAAGATATTCTATAATATTTAGAATAGGGTCATCTTTATCAAAAAAGAATCCATTTTTTTGGATGTGTTATTTTGTCAATAGATTTTTGGGTAGATGGTATGGGTATCAAATTCCCTTGAAAACAAGAATTGGAAGTGGGTTATATCTTGGACATACTGGAACAATAATTATAAATGGTGGTGCTGTAATTGGAAATAATTGTAATCTTAGCCCAGGAATTACTATTGGGCAAGTCTTTGAAGGAAAGAAATCTGGAAGTCCAACAATAGAAGATAATGTATGGATAGGGACAAACTCAGTTTGTGTTGGAAATATTACTATAGGAGAAAGTTCACATATTTGTCCAAATAGTTTTGTTAACTTTAATGTTTCTCCCAACTCATTAGTAATTGGAAATCCAGCAGTTATTAAGAATGAATGGAATAAAACTAGTTTTTATGTAACTAATAAATGGTTAAATAGTAAGTAGTTGATTATACAATTTAGAAGTTTAGATTTAATGGTTTTGTAATTTATTATTATTACTATATAATAGGATTTAGTTAAACATATGGATAGTAAAAGATTATATCAAATAGATTTATTTAGATTTATTGCTGCCTTAATGGTAGTTTTGTTTCATTATACCTTTAGAGGTTTTATAGCAAGTTCATCTATTTTAGAATTTCCATTGTTAGGATTTTTGTTTAAATATGGATATTTGGGTGTTGATTTGTTTTTTATAATAAGCGGTTTTGTAATATACATGTCAATCGAAAAATCTACTGTTTTAGGTTTTGTTAAGTCTAGAATAATACGTTTGTACCCTGCTTATTGGATTTGTGTTAGCTTAACTTCATTGGTGATATATTTGTATGGAGATAAGTTTTTTAGCGTAAGTCTGTCTCAATATTTGATTAATTTAACAATGTTAAATGGTTTTTTTTTAGTTGATTCCATTGATGGCGTTTATTGGACTTTGTTTGTAGAACTTAAGTTTTATTTTATTATTGGTTTTATATTATGTTTCAAAAATTTAAAAAATAAATACATGACATTTTTGCTGGTTATATGGCTTTTAGCCTCTTTCTCGCAGTTTGTCATAAATTTTGACCAGAATGTTTTTTTGAAAATAATTAGAGAATTTTTTATTATAAACTATTCTTCCTATTTTATAGCGGGTATTATTTTTTATAAAATTTTTAAAGAGGGTATTAACATAAAATATATTATAATTTTAGGTTTATGCTATATACTATCCGTTATTTTGGCAATAAATGAAGCTGAAGCTCTTTCAGTTGTTCTTAAAACAGCATTAAATAAGACTATAATTATTACCTATGTAACAATGTTTTATGGAGTCATGCTTTTGATTAGTTGCGATAAGTTGAAAGTAATAAATAAATATTTCTTTTTAAAATTAGGGTTGCTTACTTATCCTTTGTATCTTATTCATCAAAACATTGGTTTTATTATATTTAATAATGTTGGATCATTAATTAATAAATATTTGCTTTTAGTTATAGTGATTATTCTAATGTTAATACTTGCCTATTTAGTAAATGTCTTTATCGAAAAACCAATTAATAGATATTTAAAGAAGAAAACATTTGAAAAATAGTTTATTTCAAAAAAGAATCTTCAGTCAGTTTAAATATGATTTTCTTTCAAATTTTATTGTTTAAAAAAATATGTGTGGTATCTATATAACAAACATTCCTTATGAAAAGGAAATTATTGAAGCAAAATTAAAATCGATTGATTTTAGAGGCCCAGATAATTTAGGGTATCAAAGAGTTGATGGGATTTCAATTGGGCATTTAAGACTTTCCATATTAGATTTAGATTCTAGATCTAATCAGCCTTATAGTTTCAATAATTATAAAATTACTTTTAATGGAGAAATATATAATTTCTTAGATATCAAGAAAGAGCTTATAGATATTGGATATACATTTGAAACTACAAGTGACACTGAAGTTCTTATAAAAGGATTTTCTGAGTGGGGTCAGGATTTGCTTCCTAAGATCAATGGTATGTTTGCCTTTGCCATATATGATACAACTAAACGTAAAATTTTTTGTGCTAGAGATCGTGTCGGTGTCAAACCATTTTTTTATTACTGGAAAGCTGGTGAATTTGAAATTTGTAGCCAATTACGACCACTAATTAATTCAGAAAGTAAAGTGTCCGCTGAAGCAGTTTCCATTTATTTAGATTGTGGATATGTACCAAGTCCTTATTCAATTATAGAGGATGTTTATAAATTACCTCCAGGCAATTTCATGGAGATTGATTTGAATGCAGGAACTAAAACTATAAAAGAATATTGGAATTTAAAACCTGTAGTAATAAGAGATATTACTTATGAAGAAGCTAAAGAGGAGTTGCACCAATTGTTAATAGATGCCGTAGCTATACGAATGCAATCAGACGTTTCTTTAGGGTCATTTTTGTCAGGAGGCATTGATTCTGCTTTAGTATCAGCAATAGCTTCCAAAATTTCTAAAAATCCAATAAATACTTTTACAATCGGATTTGAAGATCCACAATATGATGAAAGTAAAGTAGCAAAAGAATTTTCTGAAATCATAGGTTCAAATCATATTACAACTGTATGTGGGCTAAATGATATCTTAGCAATGTTGCCTAAATTAGTAAAAACATACGATGAGCCTTTTGCAGATAGTTCCGCACTTCCGTCGTTATTATTAAATTCGATTACAAAAAAGCATGTTACGGTTGCATTAACTGGTGATGGTGGTGATGAAAGTTTTTTAGGATACAATCATTTTGACTCTGTAAATGATTTTATAAAAATTGAAAAAACCCCTATTTTTATCAAATCGATTTTATCTAAAATATTTTCACTAAAAGTTGTTCCAAAAAGATACAGACATATTTCTGAACTTTTAAAATTGAAAAGTATTGATGATTTTATAAACGCTATTTTTATAGGGTACAAATCTTTGCAGAAAAAGCGAAATAATTTTTGGCTGTTCCTTTATGGAAACGCTCTTAAGTTTTCTTCTAATTCCATTCAAAAGGCAGCCGATTTAAATATTAAGTTATGGCTTGAGAATGATAGTAATGTAAAAGTTGACAGGGCAAGTATGTGTTTTTCGGTTGAAACTAGAAGTCCATTTTTAGATTATAGAATAATAGAATACGCCAGAACTTTACCTATCAATTTCAAATATAGTAAAGGCAACAGAAAAATAATTCTTAAAGATATTTTGAATGAATACATTCCAAAAGAAGTTTTTGAGCAGCCAAAACGAGGTTTCGCAATACCTATAGGTAAGTGGATTACTCATGATTTAAAAAATGATATTTTAAATGAATTAAATAATGATTTTTTGGAAACGGTTCCAAATCTTAATGTGCCATTTTTTAGTAAACAACTAAAAGATCATATGTTGAATATTGAAGACAATTCATTTAACATTTGGAAACTTTATTTATTAGCTAAGTGGTGTAAAGAATTTGGTATTAGTTTTCAATCAAACTCAGAATTAATATAAAATAAACTGTTTAATTAATAATAAAATTGCCAAGTATATTTTAATAATAGAAAAGATTAAAACAAGATGCTTATATTACTTTTTAAAGTTCGAATCTGATTGAATTTAAGTTAATATGTTGATAATTAAATGAATAGGATTTTTTATAATAATATTAGAGAATAAATTGAATTGAACAAACTTTTTTTTACTATTTGAACGTTTTTTAGTTTAATATGAAAGGTAATAATAAATAATGATAACCCAAAAAGAAGCGCTTAAAGGAACAGCATGGTCAGTAATTGGGAGTGGTCTTAATATTTTAATTGTATTAGTTACCAATATCTTCTTGACTAGGTTGCTCACGCCTGAGGAATTTGGAAGAGCTGGCATTGTTATGTTTTTTGTTTTTTTTGCAAATGTATTTGTTGAGGCAGGAATGGCTGGTGCACTTATTCGAATTGTTAAAATAAATGAAGAAGATTATTCAACAGTATTTATATTCAACTTAATTATTAGTACACTGTTTTTTTTAATAATCGCCGGTTTGTCGGGTGTTATCTCTGTTTTTTTCAACGATTTGCAGCTGCAAAGAATTATAGTAGTTACTAGTTTTACTATTATAATAAATGCTTTTCAAATCGTATATAAAGTTAGTATAATCAGAAACTTTAATTTTTTTAAAAACTCAATCTACCTGCTTATTTCGGTTATTATTGCCTCTTTTTTAGGTATTCTTTTGGCTAAATTTGGTTATGGTGTATGGGCAATTGTTTCCATACCTATAAATTCTGCTTTATTGAATTTACTATTATTTGTTTTTTTTGAGAAATGCCCATTTAAAAAATTAATTTTCTCAAAAAAATCATTTTCAAATGTTTTTGCTTTTGGTATGCATACTACAGTTGTTTCGTTACTAAGTATAGTATTTGATAATATATATAATCTAGTCTTAGCAAAATATTTTAATATCTCACAAGTTGGATATTATTATCAAGGGAAACGACTTTTGGATGCACAAATAGGTGTGGTTACTAATACTTTACATGGAGCAGGTTATTCTTTTTTATCAAAAAAGCAAGAGGATCTAGATTCCTATTTAAAATTTTTTAAAAATATTTTAGAAGTATTGACTATTGGGTTTTGTTTTGTTTTACTTTTTCTAATACTCTACTCTGAGGTAATAATTGAGATTTTATTTGGAGAAGGTTGGTCCCGTTCTTCCTACTATTTAAAAATGTTAGCATTTCCTACTTTTTTATTCGCATTGGATACTTTTTTTGTGGTAAATCTAAAAGTATTTAATAAAACTAAAAAATTTATGTTTATTGAAGTTATTAAGAAAGTTTTCCAAGTTGGAACTGTTATTATTGGTGTGGTTTATTTAAATATTCAATTCTTAATTTGGGGTATTATTTTGTCTAGTGTTTTAAGTTTTTGTTTGAACTTTTATTATTCATCAAAATTGATTACTTCTAAAACGATTATTTTATTGAGTGTTGTATTGAAAATTTTATTAATATGTTTTGGGTTAGTTTTATTATTTTTAAAAATATTCAGCTATTACCAATTATCACCCTTTAAAAGTTTGTATTTTGCTCCTTTACTTCTTTTTTTATATGTTGTAAGTGTATTTTATTCAAATTTTCAATGTGTGCATATTTTAATAATAAAATTAAAAAATTTAATATTTAATTTTATTAATAAAAGAAATAATAAAATAGATAATTAATATATAGTGTTTATGAAATTACAAAAGGCTAGTAGGATTGCATTATATATGTTTTTTTTCTCAATCAATTTTGAAATTTGGGACCCTTTTAACACAGGTGGTTTTTTTTCTATTTCGAAGTTTACGGGGATTATTTATTTTTTAACAACAGTTCCAAATTTTGGTTCTTTTTTAAATAATGTAAAGATTAAAAAATTCACAAACCCAATTTGGATTTTTTTTATTTTGTTTACAATAGTTAATTTAATTAATATTAATGTAAAGAGTGATAGTTTTTTTAACTTATCTTTTTTTCTAAATATAATTATATTTTGGATTTTAGTAAATCATGAAAGAAAAGATAAATTTATTTTAGAAAAAGGGCTCATAGCTTTTGCAATTGGATCGTTTGTTTTAGCAATGTGTTATCAATTTGGAATTGGTGTAGAGATAAATAGTGATGGTAGAGTTGTCTTATTTGAAGATAACGAAAATAGTATTGGTATTAGAATGGCTTTATCTGTTTCAATAATTATCGTTTGTGTATTTCAAAACATACTCAATATAGGCAAGTATCGATATTTTTTACTATCATTAGTCCCCTTTATGATAGATTTGCTTTTTAGTACAGGTTCAAGAACCGCTTTGTTAAGTCTTATTTGTATGTTTATTGCTGGTGCTTCATTAATTAAATATTCAAAAACTTATTTAAAAATTGTATCAATATTAATTTCTATTGGAATTGGTGTTATTGGAGTATATTATATTTTAAGTTCTGAAGTAATGATGGAACGAATATTGAAAAGTATTCAAGATAAAGATTTAGCAGGAAGGGATGATATTTGGAAGGATTTGTTATCTCATATAGATTCAAATATTATAATTGGAATTGGTCGAACAGGTTATGAAGAGTATTGTATAAATAAGTATGGTAGTTTTTTTAGCCCACATAATGTATTTCTTGAAATATTGGCATATACAGGAATTATTGGTTTATTAACATTTTTATATTTAGAAAAGAATTTTTTAACTACTGCTTTTCGGTATTATCGTTTGCAAGGTTATTTGTTGCCTCTTTTGTTGATCATACCAATTTTAGGTATTATGATGTCGAGTCAATTGTTTGACGTTAAGCTAGTTTGGGTGATGTTTGCTTATATTGCAAGTAAAAATCTATTTATTTAGTTATGAAAATTCTTTGTTTTATAGATAGTCTTGGATCAGGTGGAGCTCAACGTCAAATGGTAGAGCTGGCTAAAGGTTTTAAAGACAAAGGGCATGATGTTTCCTTGTTAGTATATCATGATGAACCTTTTTTCTTGTCTGAATTGATAGAGAAAAATATTAGTTATTACTTGATTAAAGAAGATAGTTATCTAATAAGAATTTGGAAAATAAGAAAATTTATAAGAGGCGGTAAATTTGATGCCGTTTTGTCTTTTTTGGAAGCAGCTAACTTTATAGCTACTTTATCTGGATTTCCCTATAAAAAATGGAAATTAGTAGTAGGAGAGAGAAGCGCTAATCCAAATATTTTAAATTCTTTTAAATTAAAATTTTATCGTTTTTTTCATGTTTTTACGGATCATATTGTAGCAAATTCAAATGAGAATATAAATATTATCAAGAAAATTAATCCATTTGTTAACTCAAAGAAATATAAAGTTATTTATAACATAGTTGATTTTAATAAGTGGAGGTCCTCCAGTGATTACTTCCCATTAAAAAACGGTAAATTAAATTTAATTGTTCCAGCAAGTCATCAATATATTAAAAACTGTAGGGGGTTACTAATTGCACTTAATAAACTCAATGTTGACGAGCTTGCTAAGATTCACGTTCAATGGTACGGTGATGAAAAAAATGATGATTCATTAGAAGCTTCTAAAAAGCTTGTTTTTCAACTTGGACTTTGTGAATATATTGATTTTTATCCAGCTGTTACAAATCTTAACAATATAATGGCATTATCTGATATTGTTGGATTGTTTAGTTTTTATGAAGGATTACCTAATGTTGTTTGTGAAGCAATGAGTCTAGGTAAAGTTGTTATTGCTTCGAATGTTTCTGATATTCAAAATTTGTTACAAGATGATGCTTTAGTATTTAATCCTTTATCTACAGATGAAATTTTAAAAGTTTTGAAAAGAGTAATTAATTTTTCTGAAAGTGAATTATTAGAAATTGGTAAAACAAATAAATTAAATGCTTTGCGATTTTTTGACAACAATGAAATTATTAATGAATATGAAAAGTTATTAAAGTATTAAATGAAGAATAAAGTTGTTTTTCTCTGTGGAGCACGTGACTTTCATGCTATGGATTGGTATAAAAGTTCAAAGGAATTAATGCCTTATGCAGATTGCTCTGTAGTAACAGATTTGATTGCAGGTGAAGGTTTTAAAAAAATAGTAAATGAGAATGATAAAGTTTATAAGCTTCTTATATTAGATTCTTTTCTATTTAGAGGTCAGTCATCATTAGGTGATAAATGGCGCAATCTTTTAAAATTGTTAGTGCTGCCTATTCAGGTCATTTTATTAAGACGTTTTGCTAGAAAAAATCCAAATGCTATTTATCATGCACATTCAATGTATTATCTAGTTTTAGCAAGAGCAGCAAAAGTAAATTATATTGGAACACCTCAAGGAAGTGATATATTGATAAAGCCTTATAAGTCAAATTTTTATAAGCGTTTTGCTATTTATGGATTAAAAATGGCTAAACACATTACTGTAGATTCTAAGATGATGCAAGAAGGTGTATATAATTTATCAAAAAAGTATGCTTATATCATTCAAAATGGTATTGATGTTACTTCAATAGAAGATTATAAGCGAAATATTATTCATGAGGAACAAAAACTATCTCAACGTTCTGGAATTTTGTCAATGCGTGGTTTTACTGAATTGTACAGAATTAAAGAAATCCTTAAGGCGAGAAATCAAACTAAGTCTAAACTTGCAATAACATTTATATACCCATTTTATGAAAACTTATATAAAACGGAATGTAATTTCTTAATTCAAACCAATGATCTAGATTTAGGTCGTGTTGAGCGAAATAAAATGTATGAATTATTTTCGAAAGCAGGATTAGTAATTTCTATTCCAAGCAGTGATTCTTCTCCAAGAAGTGTATATGAAGCAATTTTTTGCGGAAGCCCTGTTGCTATTTCGTATAATTCTTATTATGAATCTCTTCCAAATTGTATGAAATCCCGAATAATTATCGTAGATGTTAACAATAGGAATTGGCTAACTGATGCGGTTGAAAAAGCAAAAACACTAAATAAAATCAAGTATATTCCTAGTAGGTCTGCATTAGAGATATTTGACCAAAAAGAATCATTTAAGAAACTTCAAAAACTTTTATTTGACTAAACTTTAAACATTATGCAACGAGAATACCAAATATGTAGTAATTGTATCATGGACACCTCAGATTCAAAAATTGTTTTTGATGAAAATGGAGTATGTGACCATTGCAATGATTTTTACACTAACGTGAAACCCAACTGGCATACCGATGAAAAGGGTAGAGCCGAAATGGAAGCAGTGGTAGAGAAGATAAAAAAAGAAGGGAAAGGAAAAGACTTTGATTGTATTTTGGGAATGAGTGGCGGAGTAGATAGTTCTTATCTTCTGCATTTAGCGGTAAAAGAATTGGGTTTAAGACCATTAGTTTTCCATGTAGATGGAGGATGGAATTCTGAACTTGCAGTTCATAATATTCAGGTGATGATTGATAAATTAGGTTTAGATTTATATACAGAAGTCATCAATTGGGAGGAAATGAAAGATTTTCAGTTGGCTTTTTTTAAATCTGGAGTACCTCATTTGGATATCCCGCAAGATCATGCGTTTGTAGCAACACTTTATAACTTTGCCAACAAGTACAATATTAAGTATATTTTAAATGGTGGAAATATTTCAACGGAATGCGTTCGTAACCCAATGGAATACCTTTATTATGGTACCGATATGGCTCAAATTCGTGATATAAGAAGACAATTTGGTACTAATAAAATGGAAACGTATCCCTTTAGTCCTGTTTTGAAACATAAATTCTATTTAAGATATATTAAGGGGGTTCAGGTTGTAAAACCATTAAATTATATGCCTTATGTAAAAGAAGAGGCATTGAAAATGTTGGCAGAAGAGTATGGCTGGACACCGTATCCTCAAAAGCATTTTGAGTCTCGTTTTACTAAGTTTTACGAAGGATATTGGCTTCCAGAACGTTTTGGTTTTGATACGAGGAGGGTGCAGTATTCTAGTTTGATTTTAACAGGTCAGCTTTCAAGAGAAGAAGCATTAGAAAAAATGAAAAAACCGGCTTATAATCTGGAAACTATTGAAGAGGAGTTTAAGTATATTGCTACTAAATTAGGCATAAAAGCCGAGGAATTGAGAGGCTATTACAATCTGCCCAAAAAGTTTTATTGGGACTATAAAAACCAATTGTCTATGTTTAAAACAGGAGCAAAATTACTTAAATTTTTAGGAATAGAAAGATCAATTAAAAGATGATTACAATTATAGATTACGGATCTGGAAATATAAAAGCGATTGCCAATATTTATGAGAAATTAAATATTGATTATATTATAGCTAAAACACCGGAACAAGTAGTTGGTGCAAAAAAAATTTTTTTACCCGGTGTAGGTGCTTTCGATGAAACTATTTCAAAGTTAGATTGTACTGGTTTTAGAGAAGTTTTGGATGTTGAAGTTTTACAAAATAAAGTCCCAATTATAGGTATCTGTGTTGGAATGCAAATTTTAGCAGAAAGCAGTGAAGAAGGTACACTTAATGGATTGGGCTATATAAAGGGGAAGGTTAAAAAGATAGATTCAGCTTTGTTAAAGCAAAAGCCTAAATTACCACACTTAGGCTGGAATTCAATTGAAATAAATCGTCACAACGAATTACTAAATAATATAGATCCTGAATTTGGTTTCTATTTTTTACATAGCTACTATTTTGAATGCACTGATAAAAATGATGTGTTAACTACAACTACTTATGGCAAACCTTTTGCCTCGGCGGTTAACTATAAAAATGTTTACGGCATTCAATTTCACCCGGAAAAAAGTCACCATAATGGTATAACTGTACTTCATAATTTTGCAAAATTATAATGCTTAGATCAAGAATAACACCCTGTCTCTTAGTTCATAAAAAAGGATTAGTGAAGACAACTCAATTTAAAGATCCAAAATATGTAGGGGATCCAATTAATGCTGTAAAAATTTTCAACGAAAAGGAAGTAGATGAATTAATTGTTCTCGATATTGATGCAACAGTTGAGCAAAGAGGTCCCGATTTTGAATTAATCGAGAATTTAGCTATTGAGTGTAGAATGCCCTTTTGTTATGGGGGAGGGGTTACAACAGTTGAGCAAGCTAAAAAAATCATCAGTTTAGGTGCAGAAAAAGTAGCTTTGAGTTCTGCTGCGATTTACAATACTAAAATACTAAAAGAAATTGGGGATGCAGTCGGAATTCAAAGTGTTGTGGTTGTGCTAGATATTAAAAAGAAAAAGCTTTTTGGGGGCTATGAAATAGTTACTCATAACGGTAAAAAGTCTACAAGTATTAAATTAAGTGAATTTCTTAAAGAATTAAGTGACATAGGTATAGGAGAGTTAGTGATTAACTCCATTGACAATGATGGTAAAATGGAAGGTTTTGATTTTAAATTATTTGATTTAATTAGGGAACAAACCGAAATGCCTATGACAATTCTAGGTGGAGCCGGAAAATTAGAAGATATAAAAGAAGCAATTGGCAGGTACAAAACAATAGGTGTATCTGCGGGAAGTTTGTTTGTTTTCAAGGGGAAATACAGAGCTGTTTTAATCAATTATCCTAATTTAGAAGAAAGAAAAGCATTATATCAATTATAAATATACATGAAACAAATCATACAATCCTTTAAAACAGGAGCCACAATATTAGAAGAAGTTCCTGCGCCACAAGTAAAAAGAGGGGCAGTTTTAATACAAACCACACGTTCATTAGTGTCTTTAGGTACTGAGCGGATGTTGGTAGAGTTTGGAAAATCTAATCTAATTTCAAAAGCCCGCCAACAGCCTGATAAGGTTAAACAAGTTTTAGATAAAATTAAAACGGAAGGCTTGGTGCCAACTCTCGAAGCTGTTTTTAATAAATTAGGGGAGCCACTTCCTCTGGGATATTGTAATGTAGGACGTGTTATTGCCGTTGGTGAAGGAGTAAGTGAGTTTAAAGTAGGTGATCGTGTGGCATCCAATGGACAACATGCCGAATTTGTATGTATTCCAAAAAACTTAGTGGCTCATATTCCTGATAACGTAACTGATGAAGAAGCTGCTTTTACAGTTATTGGCTCTATTGGATTGCAAGGTATACGATTATTAAATCCAACATTAGGTGAAACAGTAGTGGTTGTAGGTTTGGGGCTAATAGGGTTGTTAACGGCTCAATTATTAGTTGCTAACGGTTGTAGAGTTATAGGTGTAGATATCGACGAAAGTAAGTTGGAATTGTCGAAACAATGGGGAGTAATTCCTTTTAATCCAAAATCTGGAGATACTGTTAAGTTTGTAGAAGGAATTACAGGAGGTATTGGGGCAGATGGTGTGATCATTACTGCTTCGGCCAAAACAGATGAAATTGTATCGCAAGCTGCACGTATGTCCCGTAAGAGAGGACGTATCGTATTGGTTGGTGTAATTGGATTGAATCTGAGCAGAGCTGAATTTTATGAAAAAGAATTGTCTTTTCAGGTTTCTTGCTCTTATGGTCCTGGTCGCTACGACGAAGATTATGAAAACAGAGGGAATGACTATCCTTTAGCATTTGTACGTTGGACAGAAAAACGAAATTTTGAAGCCGTATTACAAGCTATAGCGTCAAAGAAACTTGTGGTCAATAAAATGATTACAGAAGTTGTTCCGCTAGAATCTTACCAAACAATTTATGGAGAAATTGGCTCAAGTAAGTCAATAGCATCACTGTTGAGTTACAATGAAAAGCCAATTCAAACCCCTTCTAATACCATTCAATTAAAAGAAGCTAGTTTTAAAGGAGCCAAAGGTGTTATAGGTATTGTAGGTGCTGGAAATTTCACAAAAATGACCATGCTACCAGCCTTAAAAGGAAGTGGAGCACATTATAAGTATATTGCAAGCCAAGGAGGTGTGAGTGGTACAGCCATGGCGCAGAAATTTGGTTTTTCTCATTCTACCACAAATTACAAAGAAATTTTAGCAGACCAAGAGGTCGACTTGTTGTTGATTACTACCCGTCATAATCTACATGCTAGTATGTCTATAGAATCTTTGCGAGCCGGGAAGCACGTTTTTGTAGAGAAACCATTAGCATTAAGTACTGATGAGCTTGAAAGTGTTATCGAGGCGCAACAGGCTTCAGGAAAAACGATTACAGTAGGGTTTAATCGCCGTTTTTCACCCCATGCAGAAAAAATGAAGAGCCTACTTGGAACGGCACCTATGAATATAATCGCTACTATGAATGCTGGTTTTATTCCGGCTAATGTATGGATACACGATTTAAAAGTCGGAGGTGGTCGTATTGTTGGTGAGGCTTGTCATTTTATTGATTTAATTACTTTCTTGACAGGGAGTAAAGTAAAAGCCGTTTGCATGAACGCCATGGGAATTAATCCTGAAGAAAACACCGATAATGCTAGCCTATTATTACAATATGAAAATGGTTCTACAGGGGTAATCAATTATTTCTCCAATGGATCCAAAGCTTATGCCAAAGAGCGTGTGGAAGTTTATTCGCAAGAACGAACTTTGGTAATGGATAATTTTAGAAAAACGGAAGGTTTTGGTTTCAAAGGCTTTTCTATATTAAAAACAAGTTTGGATAAAGGACATAAAAATCAGTTTCATTCCCTAATCAATAGAATTCAAAATGGAGGAGCTCCTTTAATTCCAATGGAAGATTTGATTAATACTTCCAAAGCCTCATTTGCAGCTATTGAAAGTTTAAAAACAGGAAGTTGGGTGAAGATTTAAAATAGGTACAAACCAATTTATTGCAAAAGAAAACAAAAGAAGAATGAAGATATCTTTGGCCTTACAACTTTTACAAAACATGGGCACACGGTATGTATCATATCGGGTGCAGCATGAATTTGAAAAACGATTTGGAATCCTTAAAAAAAAGCATCCTGTACATCCCCCATTAAAATCATTCATCACATTGGATGCTTGGAGAAAGAACACTCCATTATTTGTCATTGCTGAAAGGGAATTGTTATCTTTTCCGAAAGAAAAAATTACTACTTTAAAAGATAAATTTGATAGAATATTCAATGGTGAAATTTGTTTTTTTAGTCATGAATGGAAAAATATAGGGCTGGATTATGATTGGATTACAAATCCAGATAGCGGTTATCGTTATGATGTTTCAAAGCATTGGTCAGAAATTAGCGATTTAAATCCATCCAATGGAGATATAAAATATGTTTGGGAAAAATCTCGTTTTTCTTATTTATTAACAGTTATTAGATACGATTATCATTTTGAGGAAGACCATGCTGAATTTGTTTTCTCAGAAATAGAAAGTTGGATAGCTGCCAATCCGATCAATCAAGGACCAAATTGGCGATGCAGTCAGGAAATATCCTTGCGAATTTTTAATTGGTGCTATGCTTTGACATTTTATAAAAATTCAGATGTATTAACGGAAGAACGATGGTTAAAAATACAGCATGTCATTTATTGGTCGTTACATCATGTGTACCATCATATCAATTTTTCAAGAATTGCTGTTAGAAACAACCATGCAATAACAGAGACTTTAGTTTTGACACTAAGTGAACTGTTATTTCCTTTTATACCTGAGACCAAAAAATGGGCTAATAAAGGAAGGGTTTGGTTTGAAAAGGAAATTGCCTACCAAATATATAAAGACGGAACTTTTTTACAGTTCAGTATGAACTATCATAGGGTAGTCATTCAATTGCTATCATTAGGAATTTCATTGACTGAAAAGCATCATGTGCCATTTTCAAATAGGGTGTATGATCGGTCTTATAAAAGTTTAGATTTCCTTTACCAATGCTTGCAAGAAGAAAATGGTTTTTTGCCCAATTATGGAGCAAATGATGGAGCATGGTTTTTTCCTTTGTCTGAAACCCTTTATCGAGATTATAGACCACAATTAAATACTTTGCATTTTATATTAACTGGAAAAAGGTTATATCAAGATCATCTATTTAATGAAGATGGCTTTTGGTTTTACTCCGACGATAAACTTAGTAGTAAAGAAGTTAGAGCGGTATTGACAAAAAAGTACGGTGTCATAAGTTATGATATCGGTGGGTATTACCTATTAAGAAATAAAAATAATTTTAGTTTCATTCGCTGTGGGAAATACAAAGACCGTCCTTCTCATTCCGATAATCTTCATTTGGATATATGGATTAAAGGAGAAAATGTGTTGCGTGATTCGGGAACCTATAAATACAACACTGATAAAAAATATTTAGATTTTTTTACAGGTTCTATTGGACATAATACGGTTGCCTTAGAAGGCCATTCGCAAATGTTAAAAGGGAGTCGTTTTATATGGTTTTATTGGTCACAGGCACTTTTGGGTAAGTGGGAAGAAACAGGGAGTAATTTTGTTTTTACAGGAAAAATTAGTGCATTTCGTTATATTAATCCAAAGATTACTCATACAAGAAAAGTTGTTGTAAGTAAAATTAAAAACGAATGGATTATTTATGATGAAGTAGAAAACGTAAACGGAATGTTAAAAAAACAAATTTGGCATTTCGATGACTTTGAATGGGAATTCAACAGTCTAGCAGATGCGAATATTACGATTGAAGGGGAAGCAATTCCTTCTTTTCATTCGTCCTTTTATGGACAAAAAGAAAATGGAAAAGCTATCGCATTTCCATTTAATAACAAAATAACTACTGTTTTAAAATACAAATAAAAAATTTATATGAGAATTTTATTGCTACATCAATATTTTCTGGAAGATGATGATCATGGGGGGTCCCGTTGGAGTGAGTTTACCAAACAATGGTCTGAAAATGGTGATGAAATTACCGTAATTGCTGGAATGATGCACTACTGTTCTAATAGTAAAAGGCCAGAATACAAAGGAAAATGGTTTAAGAAAAAACAACAAGGTGCTATAAATGTGTTACGTTGTCATGTTTCGGAAAGTTATAATTCCAGTTTCATAGGTAGGCTATGGGCTTATTTTACTTTTGTTTTTTCTAGTTTATGGGCAGGATTATTTATGACAAGAGGAAAATACGATGTTGTTATTGTAACATCACCACCCTTATTTATAGGGATAAGTGGATATTTGATTTCGCTGATTAAAAGAACCCCTTTTGTTTTTGAAATCCGAGATTTATGGCCGGAATCCGCTATAGATACAGGGGTGGTGACTAATGGTCTAATTATAAAGATAGCCTATGCATTAGAGTCTTTCATCTACAAAAAAGCAACACTTATTAATGTGTTAACACCTGCTTTTAGACAAACTTTAATTGAAAAGAAAAAAGTAAATCCCAATAAAATTATTTTTATACCTAATGCTGCCGATTTTACATTGTCTGATAAAATCGTTGAGAAATTTGAAACTGCTGTTTTTAGAAAAGAACATGATCTTGAAGGAAAGTTTGTAATTACATATGTTGGAGCGCATGGTGTTGCGAATCATTTAGAGCAAATTATAGATACAGGTTTATTATTGACTGATACAAATGTGTTGTTTCTTCTAATAGGTGATGGTATGGAAAAGAAAAGACTCATTGCATTGGCAAAAGAAAAGAAAGCTGTCAATGTTCGTTTCTTAGACCCTGTTCCCAAAGCAGAAGTTTTTAAATATATTTTAGCATCAGACATGGGAACTTCAGTACTTAAAAATGTAGATACTTTTAAAACTGTTTATTCAAATAAAACGTTTGACTATATGTCTTGTAAACGCCCTATTTTGATGGCTATTGATGGAGTTTCAAAAGAATTGGTTGAAGTTGCTGATGCTGGTGTGTTTGTTGAGCCAGAAAATCCGGAGGATTTTGCTAAGAAAATTAGAATGTACTTAGATAATCCTATACAAGTTATATTACAAGGTGACAATGGATATCAATTTGCAAAAACTAATTTTGATAGAACTATTTTAGCCAAAAAATATAGAGAATCTATGAGAAAACTTATGAATATTAAATGATGTATGAAATTTTCTTAAAAAGATTTATTGACTTTAGTTGTGCAGTATTCGGATTGCTATTGCTAAGCCCTATAATGTTTATAATAATTATTGGTTTGTTTTTTGCTAATCAAGGCCAACCCTTTTTCTTTCAATGGCGTCCAGGTAAAAACGAAAAACTGTTTCGTATTGTTAAATTCAAAACCATGAACGATAAAAAAGACGATCAAGGGAATTTGCTTTCCGATGCGGATCGTTTAACTCCAATTGGAGGTTTTGTACGCAAAACTTCTTTGGACGAATTGCCGCAATTGTTCAATGTCTTAAAAGGGGATATGAGTTTGATTGGGCCTCGCCCGTTATTGCCTGAATATCTGCCTTTGTATAATGCGGAACAGAAAAAACGACATGATGTTCGGCCAGGCATTACCGGTTGGGCACAAGTCAATGGACGCAATGCGATTAGTTGGGGACAAAAATTTGAATATGATGTTTGGTATGTGACCCATTTGTCAATACTTTTGGATATAAAAATTCTATTTTTGACAATAAAAAAAGTAATTATAAAAGAAGGAATCAATTCTAACACTTCCGCTACTATGGAAGCCTTTAAAGGATATAACTAGTCATGAAAAAAATTGCTATAGTTGGTGCTGGCGGGTTTGGACAAGAAGTGTTTTGCCTGTGGAGGGATATGTTGCATCATAAGGAGGAGAACTATGAGTTTATTGGTTATTATGATGATAATGAAGATTTGGACTCAAGCCTTTTTGGCAAAGTTGTTGGTAAAGTAGCTGATCTGAATACTATAGATTTCAGATTAGAGGTTGTTCTGGCAATCGGCAATCCAAGGGTACTTAAGAAAATTAAAGAAAAAATTAGTAATCCTCATATAATTTTCCCCAATGTAATTCATCCAACCATTCAATTTTTAGACGAACAGTCTATTTCTTTGGGTGAAGGAAATATTCTATCTTTGGATATAATTTTTAGTTGCAACTGTAAAATTGGAAGTTTTAATATATTCAATACACGTGTAACGCTTGGACATGATGTTGAAGTGGGTGATTTTAATGTTTTTAGTCCTAATACTCAAATATCTGGTAATGTAACTATAGAGGCCGAAAATTTTTTCGGGTTTAATTGTGGCATAATTCAAGGTAAAAGAATTGGAAATAATAATACCGTAGGTGCAGGTGCTATTTTATTAAGAAGTATAAAAAATGAAGGAACTTATTTTGGAGTTCCTGCAGTAAAAATTAAAATATAACAAATCAAAATAAATCGATATGGAAGAAAGTAAATTTTTAATAGATTTTTCAGAAATTTTTGACGACACAGATGCTTCTGAATTGTCGATGGATACAGAATTCAAAAATTTAGATGAATGGAGTTCAATTGCTGCATTAGGTTTACTAGCGATTATGGAAGAAGAGTATGAAGCGGCACTATCAAGTAAAGATATTGAAAAATCCACGACTATTAGGGATATTTATAATATTGTAAAAGGTTAATTATGGGATATATACAAATACCGAATGTTGTAATTAAAGGTATTTCAGCTTGTATTCCTTCCACTATTGTTAAAAATGAGACATTAAGCGATCTGTTTTCAGAGGAAGAACTGAAGAAAACAATAGAATCAGTTGGAATTTCTGAAAGACGAATTGTCGATAAAGATGTTTGTGCCTCTGATTTATGTTTTAAAGCAGCAGAGCAATTGCTTTCAGAAATGGATGTTGATAGAAATACTATTGATGTTTTAATTTTTATGTCTCAAACGGCTGATTTTAGAATACCTGCAACAGCACCAATTTTACAACATCGTTTAGGTTTAAATAAAGATACAATTTGTTTTGATGTATCATTGGCTTGTAGTGGCTACGTTTATGCATTAACAACCGCAATGACCTATCTTAATTTGCCTAATGTAAATCGAGTTTTGTTGTTGGATGGAGAAACTTTTTCGAAAATTGTTAATAAAAAAGACAAAACTAACGCACTTCTTTATGGCGATGCTGGGACAGCTACTCTATTGGAGAAAAAGGAAAATGAAGACTTTAGTGCTGTTTTACATACAGACGGCGGGGGCTGGGATGCTGTGTATATACCGGGAGGTGGTTGTCGAAACACTTTTTCAGAAGATAGTATAATAGAGAAAGTACGCGAAGATGGAAGTATTGGCAATGATCTAGAGGTGTTTATGAATGGAATTGATGTTTTTAATTTTACATTACGTGTTGTTCCAAAATGTATAAAAGAACTTCTAGAGAAAACAAATACAGATATATCAGATTATGGTTCTATTGTTTTTCATCAAGCCAATAAATTCATGATTGAATTTTTTGTAAAAAAACTCAAATACGATATGAACAAAGTGCCGATAAGTTTGGACAAGTTTGGTAATACAAGTTCTGCAACAATACCGCTTACCATTGTAAGTGAGCTCAGAAATTGGGAAACAGATAACAAAAAAGTTTTGATTAGTGGTTTTGGTGCAGGATTATCATGGGCAACTGCTTCGTTAGATTTAAATACTACACATATTTGTGAACTAATAGAATATTAATGAAAGTACATCATTACGGATTGGCGACTAAATCCATTGAAAAAAGTATTAAGTCTTTTCGCGCTTTAGGTTATGAAACATGCTCAACAATCATTTTCGATCCTTTACAAGGAGTGAATTTATTGTTTTTAAAAAATGAAAACGATCATTTGATAGAGCTTGTTGAACCAGGACAAGAGGAGAATCCGGTAGCAAAAATTTTATATAAATTAGGGAGTTCCTTGTATCATATTTGCTATGAAGTAGAAAACCTTGATTTAAAAATAGAAGAGCTTAAAAAGCAACGTTTCGTTCAAATTATTCCTCCCACTCCTGCAGTAGCTTTTAATGGTAGAAAAATTTGTTTTTTGTATAACCCAAATTTGGGATTAATTGAATTTTTAGAGAAATAATGAATAATTTTATTTATAGGAACTATACTGTAGAGTATTTGTTTGATAGTTCTGCGGTGTTTAGTGGTTATGGTGATGTTAGTTTGCCATCTTGTGAATATGATAACATAGTATTGTTTTATCAATTAGACCCTAGTAGGACCCCCGAAAGTCAAGTTGAAGAAATTGAAGAAGTAAAGTCTAAAGTCTCTTTAATAACCAATTTGATCAATGATAAAAGAATTGTGATTTTGACACTAAAACAAAATTATCAAAACAATTGGGAGATTAAACATTTAGCTTTATCACAAGCCATTAATGATTTTAATTTTAGTTTCTTAAAAAAAGTTTCAGATAATAATTCAAATGTCAAAATTATTGAAATCAATCAATTTTTTCAGCAACAAACTTTAGATAAAGTTGATTGGAGATTTTTGTTTACTTCACAAATGATAATTAATCCTAAGTTAACCAAACCATTTAAAAAATGGTTTTCTGGTCAACTAGATTTTATAAGTTTGAAAAGAAAAAAATGTATTATTCTTGATTGTGATAATACACTTTGGGGGGGAGTTGTAGGTGAAGATGGAGCTCATGGTGTTAAATTAGGACAAGACTATCCTGGGAATGCATTTAAGTCTTTTCAAGAACTTTTAGTTACGTTGTCTCAAAAAGGAATTATACTTGCAGTTTGCAGCAAAAATAATTTAGCTGATGTCGAAGAATTGTGGAAAACTAATCCCAATAATTTAATTAACGATAAAATACTTTCCGCTTACAGAATTAATTGGCAAAATAAAGCGGAAAATATTAAATCAATTGCAGAAGAATTGAATATTGGTACAGATAGTTTTGTTTTTATCGATGATAACCCTATTGAGAGAGCATTAGTTAAAGAGTTTTTACCTGAGGTAACTGTGCCAGATTTTCCAGATAAACCTTATGCATTAGTTGATTTTTTCTGGGAAATTTACCATGATTATTTTTCTACGTTTGAGCTTTCTTCAGAAGATTTAAGCAAAACAGAGCAGTATAAAGAAAATTTTTTTCGGAACGAAAGTAAAAAAATTTTTACTGATATGGATGATTATTTGGCTAGTTTGAATATAGTTGTCGATATTATACCTGTGGATGACAGCAATATATCTAGACTGGCACAAATGACCCAAAAAACCAATCAGTTTAATCTTCGAACGCAGCGTTATACAGAAGAAGATTTAAAAATGAAGATAAAGCAGGGGAGCCATATTTTTTGTGCAAATGTTAAGGATAAGTTTGGAGATAATGGAATTACAATTGTATGTATTGTCGATGAAAAAGAAGAGGAATTATTTCTGGATTCTTATTTGTTAAGTTGTAGGATTTTGGGAAGAGAAATTGAGAAAGTAACCTTGTTAAGTATCGTTAATAAGTTGGTTTTAGCAACAAATAAAGAGCTTAAAGCAGAATTTATTCCCTCCAAAAAAAATGCAATGTCTAAAGAATTTTTAGATAAAGTGGGTTTTGTGTTGGAAGAAGAAACAGAAGAGGGAATCAAAAAGTATTACTTCAATCCCGATCAAATTATTGAAATTAAAGATTATTATACAGTTAATATAAATTAATTATGAAAGAAAAAATTATCGAAATCATGTCAAAAGTTTTCGAAATGCCTCTAAATGAATTTCCAGCAGAGATTAAGCAAGCAAACATTGATAGTTGGGATTCGCTAGGACATTTGAATTTAATAGTTGAATTAGAAGATATTTTTGATAAATCTTTTGAACCAGAAGAAATAAGTGAGATGACTTCAATAGAAAAGATTATTGAATTTATTGAAAAATAAATAATATGGAATTATCAAATCAAAAAGTTTTAATTGTTGGTGCTTCTTCAGGAATCGGAAAAGCTACTGCATTAAGTCTGTCTCAAAAAGGGGCTAAAGTTGTTTTAGTAGCTCGTTCAGAGGATAAACTAAAAGATGTTATTGCTTCATGTCAAGGAGAAGGACATTCTTTTTTTGTAATTGATGTAAAAGATGAACAGGGATTAGATGCGGCTATATCTAACTCGGTAAAAGAGAGCGATGAACCGTTTACAAGTTTAATTTATTGTGCTGGGCAAGAAGGTACTATTCCATTAAAGTTTGTTAAATCTGATTTCTTAACTGATATACTCCAAGTAAATACGATACCAGCTCTTTTGATTACTAAGATACTCATGAAGAAAAATAATTTTTCTAAAGATGGAGGATCAATAGTTTTCGTTAGTTCGGTTATGGGGAGTTTAGGACAACCAGCTAAAGCGGCATACTGTATGTCCAAAGGTGCACTAACATCAGCATCCAAAGCTTTAGCACTTGAATTAGCATCTAAAAAAATCAGAGTGAATTGTATTTCACCAGGAATGGTTATTACAGATATGTCTTTGAAAATTTTAAACTCTATTTCTGAAGAAAAAGCAGATGAAATAAAAGCGATGCATCCTCTTGGAGTTGGTGATGTTGAAGATGTTGTAAATGGAATAGAATTCTTAATCTCTGATAAATCAAAATGGATCACAGGTATTGATTTATTAGTTGATGGAGGTTATAGTGCTCAATAAATAAATATAATGAATAACAATAAGATATGGTTGTCTTCCCCACATATGGGAGGCAAAGAGCAAGAATTTGTTAAAGAAGCCTTTGAAGCCAATTGGGTAGCCCCACTAGGGCCTAACGTGAATGGTTTAGAGCAAGATTTGGAGCAGTATTTGGGAGAATCCGCTAGTGTAGGGGCTTTGTCTTCAGGTACGGCAGCGATCCACTTGGGTTTGATTTTGTTGGGGGTACAAGCAGGAGACTTCGTGTTGTGCCAGTCCATGACGTTTTCCGCTTCGGCGAATCCTATCTTGTATCAAGGAGCCACCCCTGTATTTATTGATAGTGAGCCAGCCACTTGGAATTTGTGTCCGATGGCTTTAGAGGCTGGAATACAAGCTTGTATCGCCCAAGGGAGAACGCCAAAAGCCATTATTGCAGTGCATTTGTATGGGGTGCCTTATCAGATAGAAGCTATTCGAGCAGTAGCGGATCGCTATAGTATTCCTATTTTGGAAGACAGTGCGGAAGCTTTGGGTAGTAGCTACAAAGGACAAAAATGTGGTACATTCGGAGAAATTGGGGTGTTGTCTTTTAATGGCAATAAAATTATTACCACTTCGGGTGGTGGTGCTATAGTGACTAAAACCAAAGCGCAAAAGGATAAGGCGGTTTTTTACGCTACGCAATCTCGAGACGATGCTCCGCACTATCAGCATTCGCATATCGGTTACAATTACCGTATGAGTAATATCAGTGCCGGTATCGGAAGGGGACAAATGGAAGTCTTAGATGCGCATGTAGAGCTAAGAAGACAAATGCAGGCATTCTATGTTGCCCTTTTTAAAGATATTGCTGGGGTCACTGTTTTTATTGCTCCTACCGCGGATTATTATCCGAATTATTGGTTGAGTGCGATTACAATTGATCCATCAATTACTAAAGGGATAACAAGAGAGACGTTGCGTTTGGCCTTTGAAGCCGAAAATATTGAATCGCGTCCTTTGTGGAAACCGATGCATTTACAACCTATTTTTGAAAATTATCCTTATTATGGAGGTTCTGTAGCTGAAACTTTGTTTGATAACGGGCTTTGTTTGCCTTCGGGATCTAATTTGACTGATGAAGATAGGGCTCGAATTGCAAGTGTAGTGAAACAGGTTTTCGGCTAATTGTTCTCGGTTGTTTCAAATGATAACACCCTTTCTGAGTTTTGTACTTGGGAAGGGTTTTTTGTTTTGTGGGAGGATAGCTTCGAATGCTCGAATTAATTTGAAAGGATTGTGGGTGTTTTAACCGCAAGGGGCGCAAAGGGAGTGGTCAGTTCCGTAAGTTTTCGTTTTACCCCGGCCCTAAAGGGAGCCGAAAACGAGGGCGTTTGGGGAAGCGAAACCTCTTGATTATACTTTCATTTAAGTCATAATAGTATTTTTTTAATTAGCGTGTGTTTTTGAGACAGAAGACGTAGGAAGTACATATAAGTAAACCCTAATTTGTGAAAATCTGTGAAATTTGTGTTGAGATTTAAGCGTGAAGCCTCTCGACTCCGCTCGAGGTGACAGGGGGAGGAAATTCGAAAACAGTAATTTCAAATTTCAAATTCCAAAATCCAAAAGGCAGAAGGCAGGAGGCAGAAGGCAAAAGGCAAAACCCAAATTCCAATAGCCAAATTCCAACAGCTAAGAGCCAAAAGCCAAAAGACAGAAGGCAAAAGGCAGAAGACAAAAGGCAGAAGACAAAAGGCAAAAGGCAAAAGACAGAAGGCAGGAGACAGAAGGCAAAAGGCAAAAGGCAAAAGACAGAAGGCAGGAGGCAGAATACAGGAGGCAGAAGGCAGAAGGTAAAACCCAAATTCCAAAATCCAAAAGCTAAGAGCCAATAGCCAATAGCCAGCAGCCAATAGCCAACAGCCACGAATGCTCGAATTAATTTGAAAAGAGGGTGGGTGTTTTAACCGCAAGGGGCGCAAAGGGGTACGCAAGGGGCGCTAAGGGTGTGGTCAGTTCCGTTAGTTTTCGTTTTACCCCGGCCCTAAAGGGAGCCGAAAACAAGAGACTTTGGGTAAGCGAAGCCTCTTGATTATACTTACATTTAAGTCATTATGGTGTTTTTTTAATTAGCGGGTGTTTTTGTGATACAGAACGTAGGAAGTACATATGAGTAAATTTTATCTGTGAAAATCTGTGAAATTTGTGTTGAGATTTAAGCGTGAAGCCTCTCGACTGCGCTCGAGGTGACAGGGGGAGGAAATTCGAAAACAGTAATTTCAAATTCCAAATTCCAAATTCCAAATTTCAATTCAGAAATTCTAAATTCCAAAGTTTTAACTGCAAGGGCTTCATACTTCTTCGTGGGATTTAGTAGCTTCTTGGTGGAGGAGATGTAATTGAGAGGGATGTCAAAAGCAAAGAAAGGTTCGCTGGGAAGATTTTGATTCTAACTACAAACCAGAATCAATTGCAGGGACTACTCCCCGCTTGAAATCGAAGATGTAACGACTCCAATGAAATAATAAAATTGGGAGTCAAAGGAGCTGGGTGTTTTTTAGTTGTGTTTTAGAAAATGTTCCATTTTCCACAATTTAGGTTAGGGGAAGACGAATTGTAGCTTTAAATAAGTACAATCGCTATGTTTTTATTCATTATCACAACTTTTTACCCTTGATTTATTATTATAGTTTAAGTGCTACTAGAAGCACTTTCGCATTGTGTAATCCCCGAACCTTCGGAGGGAGTGACTCATGAAAAATGCAGCATTAAGTAGGATAAGGAATTGGAAGGGATAACTGATTTTTTGGTGTCATTGCCTACTTTGTAATTCTTTTTTGTTGGTTTTTAAGTTGATTTAGTTTTTTAATTTTTTTAAAAAACAGTTAAATAGTTCATAGTTAGTATTTTGTTATTTAACAAGCTTTTAAGGAATTTGTTTTATTTTTTGTAAGTAAACTGTATATTTGCGAACTCAAACAAGCTACCATGAAAAAATTATTGAAGTGTTGTATTGCTTTTGCATTTTTGGTACTATCCTCATGCCAGAATGCCAAGCAAATTGTTTATTATCAAGGAATAGATTCGGCTGTAGGAACAGCAGGGTCATCTTATGAAGTTAAAATACAGCCTGATGATTTGCTCATGATTGTAGTTTCAGGAGAGGATCCGGAAAGTGTGGTTCCCTTTAATTTGACTACTTTACAAGTGGCTAATGCAGCACGTCCCGATATGGGAGGTCAAATAGTGAATCAGTTGTATTTAGTAGATGAGAAAGGGACGATTGATTTTCCAGTATTAGGAAAGCTTGCTGTATCGGGCAAAACGCGCACAGAGTTTTTGCAGGACTTAGAGCGACGTATTAGCGCTTACGTTAAAAAACCTGTGGTTTCGTTACGCATTATGAATTTTAAGATTTCTTTGCAAGGAGAGGTGAACAATCCAGGTACCTTTCCCATTACTTCCGATAGGGTTACATTGATTGAAGCTTTGAGTATGGCTAAAGATTTGACGATTTACGGCCGTCGGGACAATATTTTAGTGATTCGTGAAGTAAATGGCGTGAAATCATTCAATCGTGTAGATATCACCAAAGCCGATTTTATTCAGTCTCCCTTTTATTATTTGGCTCAAAATGATGTGATTTATGTGGAGCCGAATAAAACCAAAATAAATGGGGCTAAAATTGGTCCGAATACCAATGTGATCATTTCTGTTACGTCCCTTTTAATTACTTTAGTTACCTTAATCATTACAACTGCCAAATAGATGAATATTCCAGAAAATGAATACGCCAAGCATATTGCTAAGGATTTTGAAATTATGATTGAAATCCGTAAATATTTGAATCAATGGCGATGGTTTGTACTTACAGTTTTGTTGTTTTTGTTGTGTGCTTTTATTTATTTGCGGTATACTGTACCTCAATACAAAGTATCAGCGACAGTTTTAGTCAAAGATGATACTAAAGGCGGGTTGATGTCGGAATTGTCTGCTTTTTCTGACCTGGGTTTTGGAAAAGGGAAGAGTAATGTTGATAATGAATTAGAAATTTTAAAATCACGTAGTTTAATTGAAACGACTGTAAAGCAATTACAATTTCAAGTACAGTTGTATTCCCAAGGAAGTGTTAAGACTACGGAAATTTACGGAGATAAGGGGGTAAAAGCCATTTTTAGTGGGACGAATGCTGCTTTTGATGGGGCGTCTACCACTATTAAAGTAAAAAATGTATCGGCAAACCGCTATACATTGGAGGAAGTGGGTGTTGAAGACACTGCTTCTCAGGGGATTCTTATGGGGTCTAACAGAGAGTTTCAATGGGGACAACCTGTAGTTACAAAAGTGGGAATGTTGCAACTTGAATTAGGCGATGGAAAGCAATTGGCTTCTGATGAAGAGTTAATATTGGTTGTTCAGCCACTTGATAAAATAGTGGATTTTTTCATGGGAGGGTTGAGTATTGCACCTCTTAGCAAAACCAGTAGTGTGGTGTCCTTGTCTATAGTGCATGCAGTGCCTCAAAAAGCGGAAGATTTTTTAGATCGGTTGGTAGAGAATTACAATGCCAATGCCATAACGGATAAGAATTTTATTTCTGAAAACACCTCTAAGTTTATCGCCAATCGTTTGTTGTTGATTTCTCAAGAGTTGGATGGGGTAGAGAAAGAAGTACAAGCGTTTAAACAGACTAATAAACTTACGGATTTAGAAACACAGGCGGAGCTTTTTGTAAAAGGGGCGTCTGAGTATGATAAAAAAGGGGTTGAAGCTGAAATTCAATTGAATGTGGTAGCTTCCATGTTGGCTGCCCTGAAGAGCAATAAAAATAATGAATTGTTACCAGGTAATTTGCTGTCAAGTACTGGAGAAGAATCCAAAGGAATTACCGAATACAATGCCTTATTGATGGATCGCAACCGTTTGTTGAAATCGGCTACGGAAGAAAACCCAACCGTGGTGCGATTGGACCAACAAATCCAATCCATGAAACAAAATGTAGCGGCTAGTTTACGACGTTTGCAATCGACTTTACAAATTCAAAAGCGAGATTTGGACCAACAGCAAGGTGCTATGGATACTAAAATCGATAAAATTCCCACTCAAGAACGTCAATTTCGTGTGATTGCTCGTCAGCAAAAAGTAAAGGAGGAATTGTATCTGTATTTGTTGCAGAAACGTGAAGAAACTGCCATAGCCCTTTCGGCTACCGAAGCGAATGCAAAGGTGGTAGACAAAGCAAGGGCCAATCCCATAGCAGTAGCGCCTAAAAAAAGTATTATATATCTTGCGGCATTGTTGTTAGGCTTATTAGTGCCTTTTGGTGTGATTTATTTAAGAGAATTGCTTGATACTAAAATTACTAGTAGAATAGATTTGGAAAAGCTTTCTGTCATTCCCTTTATTGGCGATGTACCTACCTCAGATTCACCTAATGAATTAATGCATGCTGCGAGTCGGTCAAGTTCGGCTGAAGCATTGCGTATTATTAGGACCAATTTGGAGTTTTTGCTGACCAAAGTTCCAGAGAAAAATGCCAAAACACTATTTTTAACCTCAACTTTTCCTAGTGAAGGTAAAACATTTGTATCGGTTAATTTAGCGGCTACTTTTGCCCTTTCAGGAAAAAAAGTCTTGTTGGTAGGTATGGACATTCGCAGTCCACGATTGGGGGATTATGTAACAGTGCCAGATCGAGGGGTAACCAATTATTTTACTACTAAAGATGCAGATTGGCGTGATTTTGTGGTGAAGCACCCAGGGTATGAAGGGTTTTGGATTTTACCTGCAGGGGTAGTGCCTCCTAATCCAGCAGAACTTTTGATGGGGGATAAAGTTGACCTGCTTTTTAAAGAGTTAAAGAGCGAATATGATTATATTATTGTGGATACAGCTCCTGTTTCATTGGTAACCGATACTTTATTGATTGCCAAACACGCGGATGCTTTTATTTATGTAGTGCGAGCCAATTATTTAGAAAAGAGGATGCTAGCCATTCCAAATGGGTTGTATCAAGACGAGAAACTGCCTAATATGTGTTTGTTGTTAAACGATACTGACTCGACAAAAGGTTATGGTTATGGGTATGGCTACGGTGTTAATATTGAAAAAAAGCCCTGGTACCAAAGGTTGTTAAAAGGGTAAAAATCTTTAATTTTATAGGTCAAGAGCAGTCTTCTTAAAAGGAGGCTGCTCTTTTTGTATAGCTAAAAATGTTATGAGATAGAAAAAAACTGATTGTTAAGTAGACAATCTTTAAGAGCTGTGCTTTCTTTTGTTTTTATTTTTTGCTGAAACGCTTGCAAATGTTTATGATGATGCACATCAGTACCAACAAAATCATAAAATCCCTTTCGAAGTAAAAAATCGGAAATCTTGGTTATGTTTTCACCATAGTAGCCCACCGTGGAAAGTAAATTGAGTTGAAATAAACAGCCCGCTTTTTTTAGCTTCAGATATTCATCAGTGGTATTGTGGTAAAACAAGTATCTTTCGGGATGTGCTAACACGGGGATATATCCAGCCACTTTTAAGTCAAATAAGATAGTGTATAGTTGAATTGGAGCGTTGATATAGGACATTTCAACTAATATATAATTGTCTTTTAAGGTTAACAAGGGCTCGTTCTTGAATAAATTCGCAAAAGAATCATCCATTAGGTATTCTGCAGCTACTCGAAAAGGCAAAGTATATCCTGATTCATTGAGAGAGGCTACAGTGGTTTTTGCGGTTTCAAGTATTTTTTCTTTTGAATTTGGCCAAACATATTGTATTACATGTGGTGTGGTTATGATTTGGTTGCTTCCAAAATTTATCAATTCTTGAGTTAAGGAAATGGTGTTCTCCATAGCGCTAGCTCCATCATCGATACCGGGTAAAAGGTGTGAATGAATGTCGATGTAATTGGAGGGGATAAGCTCTTTAAGCGTAGGTTTGGATTTGAAAAAATGTATCATCTAGCAAAAATAACAATATATGTTGTGTTTTGCCTCATTTTACTCAAAAAGGAGGTGGTTTTTCATTACAAAGACGCTAGGGGAGTGGTCAGTGTTCAGTTTGGAGTGTTCTATTTGTTGAGGTGGGGAATTGGAAACATTTAAGTCATTAAAGTGTTTTTTATAAAGCAAATGTTTTTGGATATTCAAAATGTAGTAAAGTACTTATTAGTAAATTATATCTGTAGACATAATAGTAATTGGTGTGAAGTTATACCGCAAGGGGAGCATAAGGGTTACGCAAAGAGCACAAAAGATAAATTACAATCTAGAAATTCCAAATTCCAAAATCTAAACTCCAAATTCCAAAAGTCAAAAGACAGAAGCCAAAAGGCAGAAGGCAAAAGGCAGAAGGCAGAAGACAGGAGGCAGAAGGCAGAAGGCAAAAGGCAGAAGGCAAAAGGCAAAACCCAAATTCCAATAGCCAAATTCCAAATTCCAAAACCCAACAGCTAAGAGCCAAAAGCCAAAAGGCAGAAGACAAAAGGCAGAAGGCAAAAGGCAAAAGGCAAAACCCAAATTCCAATAGCCAAATTCCAAAACCCAACAGCTAAGAGCCAATAGCAAATTGCCAATAGCCAGCAGCCAATAGCCAACAGCTACGAATGCACGAATTGATTTGAAAGGATTGTGGGTGTTTTAACCGCAAGGGGCGCAAAGGGTGTGGTCAGTTCCGTAAGTTTTCGTTTTACCCCGGCCCTAAAGGGAGCCGAAAACATGAGCCTTTGGGGAAGCGAAGCCTCTTGATTATACTTTCATTTAAGTCATAATAGTATTTTTTAATTAGCGAGTTTTTTTGAGACAGAAGACGTAGGAAGTACATATAAGTAAACCCTAATTTGTGAAAATCTGTGAAATTTGTGTTGAGATTTAAGCGTGAAGCCTCTCGACTGCGCTCGAGGTGACAGGGGGAGGAAATTAAAACATAGGAGTCATATCAGTGTTTTCTAAATAGCGGGTGTTTTTGAGACAGAAGACGTAGGAAGTACATATGAGTAAATTTTATCTGTGAAAATCTGTGTTGGAATTTAACCACAAAGCCTACAAAGTTTCCGCAAAGATTAAGTAAGGGTTTTCGTTTGTGTTTAGATTTGATACCTTCGGTGACTAAGCGATACCCACGTGCATTAGAACGGTCTTGAAATCGAAGATGCAACGACTCCTATGAAAAATTACCATTTGGAGTTATAGGGGCTGGGGGTTGAAAAAAATATTTTATATTTGTACTTTATATTTTCATGATATTGTAAAGTAGTAGTTTAGATTATCATGTTATTTGTTGTTTTAAAAAGGGAAAAATGTTTGTACGAAAACAGATTTTAGAGGGAGCTGCAGGAGAGAGCTTATTTTTATGGGGGGCTCGACAGACAGGTAAAAGCACTCTGTTGAAAACCCTGTTTCCTGATGCCTTGTGGTTTGACTTATTGCAGTCGGATGTATTTGAACGGTTTCAAAGAAGTCCTGTTCAGTTCAGAGAATCGATACTGGCAATGGCTAGTGGGACGGTAGTGGTGGTTGATGAAATTCAAAAAGTACCTGCTTTACTCGATGAAATCCATTGGCTTATGGTTAATCATCAAACTCGTTTTGTACTTAGTGGCTCTAGTCCGAGAAAAATTATTCGATCAGGAGCCAACTTATTGGGTGGTCGAGCCCTTCGTTATGAATTGTATCCCTTAATTTATACTGAAATCCCTAATTTTGATTTGCAAAGAGCTTTAACTAATGGGTTGTTGCCAAGGCACTATTTGTCGGATAATCCCAAAAAATTACTTTCCGCATATATTGGAAATTACTTGCGAGACGAGATTATCGCTGAGGCAAAAATTAGAAATATTGGCGCTTTTACAAAATTTTTAGAAGCAGCTGCGTTTTCTAATGGAGAAATGCTTAATTATACGAATATTGCTTCCGATTGTGGTGTAAGTGCTATAACAATAAAGGACTATTTTCAAATTCTAGAAGATACTCTAATTGGTCGTTTTGTTCCATCCTTTCAAAAGAAGCCCAAACGTAGGGTCATTTTAGCCCCTAAATTTTATTTTTTTGATATTGGAATTGCTAATTATCTGCTAAAAAGAGGAAAAATAGTAATGGGAAGCGAAGCGTTTGGTAGTGCTTTTGAACATTTTATATATCATGAATTGTATGCTCATAGTAACTATTCAGAGGGTAATTATACTATTTCCTATTGGAGAACTACTTCACAACTAGAAGTTGATTTTATATTAGGAGATCATAAAGTAGCGATTGAAGTAAAAGGAACAGATAACGTACAATCACGGCATCTGAAAGGGTTGAAAAGTTTTTCTGAGGAGTATAAAGTGGAAAAACTACTAGTGGTCAGTAACGATCCGTTTGAAAGAAAAGTTGGCGATGTTACCGTTTTGCCTTGGTCTATTTTTTTGCAAAAACTTTGGGCAGGAGATATTATCTAAAGACGGAGTTAGTCCTGACGCTTCGGAATCGAGTAAATATTGACGGTTATCGATTGTTTGATCAAATTAAACCCTTTCTGAGTTTTGGACTTGGGAAGGTTTTTTGTTTTGTGAGTGTAAGGAAAGGTATACTGATGTTTTTTAACCGCAAGGGGCGCAAAGGGTGTGGTCAGTTCCGTTAGTTTTCGTTTTACCCCGGCCCTAAAGGGAGCCGAAAACGAGGGCGTTTGGGGAAGCGAAGCCTCTTGATTATACTTACATTTAAGTCATAATAGTGTTTTTTTAATTAGCGAGTTTTTTTGAGACAGAAGACGTAGGAAGTACATATGAGTAAATTTTATCTGTGAAAATCTGTGAAATTTGTGTTGAGATTTAAGCGTGAAGCCTCTCGACTTCGCTCGAGGTGACAGGGGGAGGAAATTCCAAAACAGTAATTCCAAATTCCAAATTCCAAAATCCAAAAGGCAGGAGGCAGAAGGCAGGAGGCAAAAGGCAGAAGACAGAAGGCAGAAGACAGAAGGCAAAAGGCAAAAGGCAGAAGGCAAAAGACAGAAGACAGGAGGCAGAAGACAGGAGGCAAAAGGCAGAAGACAGAAGGCAAAAGGCAAAAGGCAGAAGGCAGAAGGCAAAAGACAGAAGGCAGAATACAGGAGGCAGAAGACAGGAGGCAGAAGGCAGAAGGCAAAAGGCAAATTCCAATAGCCAAATTCCAAAACCCAACAGCTAAGAGCCAGCAGCCAATAGCCAAAATCCAAATGGGTTTAGCGCGAAGAAGCAAGGGCGCGAGGGAAGTGTTCAGTGGTCAGTCTGGGGGTGTTCAGTTAGTTTTGTGGGTAAGGACAGAGGAGATTCACCGTGATGAGGCGATGGGAATAGTAGAAAACTATAGGCAAAATCGAAAAATAGGTTGGTCAGGTCGGTACGTTATAAACTAAGTGAAGTTGCAATGCCTTTGAAACGCTATGTAAGTCTTCTTAGTTCCTCCTAGTTTTTAGTTTTGCGGTTTTTTTTTCGTTGTGTGCTTTGCGTACCTCTTTGTGTGCTTTGCGGTAAAAGGGATTGTAGTCGTTTTTTTTCAACGTTTTGGGCTGGGTTACACTCGAAAAGGAGGTACGTCATGTCGATCCGTTTCTATTGAGTGAAGTTGAAGTACAGTCGAGACCATTTTTAGTTAGTAGAACGGGATTTTTTTGGGTTACAATAAAAATAGTATTGTGTAATCAAAGTTTTTGTGGTTATGACAATAAAAAAAAATAAAATATTGATTCTAGTGCAGATTTGGTTACTGTGAAAGCCTATTGCTTTCTCTTAAAATATATTTCGAAACTAAAGGTGTTGTTTTTTGTGGCAAAACAATTAATTTTATACCACAAAAGGAACGTTTATGGAAGAAGATATCCGATGGAAACAACGATTGGGAAATTTTCAAAAAGCACTGGGACAATTGCAGAAGTTTATTGCCAAAGGCGAATTGAATGAATTGGAAGAACAAGGATTGATACAAGCCTTTGAATTCACCCATGAATTGGCATGGCAGGTGATGAAAGATTACTTTGAATACCAAGGCACCACATCCATCACAGGTTCTCGTGATGCTACTCGAGAGGCGTTTCAAAGAGGATTGGTACAGGACGGGGCACAGTGGATGGAAATGATTAAAAGTAGAAATCAGTCGTCGCACACCTACAATGAAAGTACAGCCAAAGAAATCCGAGATAAGGTGTTTCAGTCCTATTTTGAATTGTTTGTTGCATTTAATGAAAAGATGAAAACCCTTATATGATGATTTTTGGTTTGCCCTCAGAGGATGTGGCGAAAATTAAGCGTGTTTTGGCTGAATTTAAGGCTGTTGAACAAGTATATGTTTATGGTTCAAGGGCCAAAGGGAATTATAAGAAGGGTTCCGATATTGATTTGACACTAGTGGAGCAAAACTTATCCTTCTCCGATTTTTTAGCTTTGGAAAATCAATTGGACGATTTGTTGTTACCCTATAAAATCGACCTCTCTCAAAAAAGAAAAATTACCAATATGGATTTACTGGCTCATATCGATAGGGTTGGTCAATTGTTTTATAGCAAAGAGAAGCTTTAGCGGATAGTCGTTTCTTTTCACCCAATAGGACAGAGGTAAACTCAAAAAAGGAAGCTTGTCAGGTCGATCAGTATAACGGAGAGAAGTTGAAGTACAGTTGAGACGCTATGTAAGTCTTCTTTGTCCCTCCTTGTTTCTAGTTTTGCGGTTTGTTTTCCTTTGTGTAAACCTTTGCTTGCCATGTGGTTAAAGTTATTGTAGTTGTTTCTTCTTGCTCTTTAGGTCTGGGGTAAATTTGTAAAAGTTGGGTTTTGTCAGGTTAATCAGTATATACTGAGCGAAGTTGAAGTACAGTTGAGACGCTAAGTAAGTCTTCTTAGTTCCTTCTAGTTTATAGTTTTGTGGTTTGCTTTTCTTGTGTGCTTTGCGTACCTCTTTGCGTGCCTTGCGGTTAAAGGGATTGTAGTCGTCTTTTTTCAACGTTTTGGGCTGGGTTACACTCGAAAAGGAGGTATGTCAGGACGGTTAGTTTGTCCCGAGCAAAGCGAAGTGCAGGTGAGATATGTAAGTCTTCTTAATTACTCCTAGCTTCTAGTTGTGAAATTTGTTTTACTTTTTGTAAACCTTTGCTTGCCTTGTGGTTAAAGGTGTTGTAGTTGTTTCTTCTTACCCCTTAGGTTTGGGGTGGAAAAAGGAACATAGAGATAGTGTCATTCATTTTTTACCCTCCACAATTTGACCAATCACAATTCACCACTCCACATTCACTGCCCTCCCTAAAACAAATCAAAGGGTAATCTCAGTATCTCAAAATCTTTAAAAAAAAGATATATTTGCTTCATGAATGTAGAAACCACCTTTATCCAAGATTTAGTAGTCCTATCTCCCGACGTATTTGAAGACGCGCGTGGGTATTTTTTTGAAGGCTACAATAAAAATAAGATGCGTGCATTGGGCATCGACATCGAATTTGTACAAGACAATCAGTCCTTTTCTCAAAGAGGGACCTTACGAGGCTTGCATTATCAGAATCCTCCCTATGCGCAAACCAAGTTGGTCCGTGTACTACAAGGGGAAATTATGGATTTGGCAGTCGATTTGCGAAAAGATTCCCCAACCTACGGACAGCATTTTGCTATTAGATTAAGTGCCGAAAATAAAAAACAATTGCTAGTACCTCAAGGGTTTGCTCATGGTTTTTCGGTCCTGAGTGAAACGGCTGTTGTGCTGTATAAATGTGATCAGTTTTATAACAAAGCCAGCGAAGGGGGGATTCGTTTTGACGACCCAACTTTGGCTATTGATTGGGGCATGGATTTGAAGGAGGCTATAGTTTCAGATAAAGATGCGGTGTTGCCGAGTTTTGAAGCGTGCAACAGTCAGTTTTAATTGATCGGTTGTCGGTTGTCGGTTGTCAGTTATCGGTTATGAGATGTGAGTTGTGAGATAGAATGGTTTTTGCGTATATGATTTAACCGCAAAGATTCTGTGTTGATTTCCTAATAAATCTAAAATTTTATTTTGTCTTTTTTAATAATTAATTTTGTATTCTAAGTCAGCCATAGAGCTAGACTGTATAGCGTGTTTATGCCTTTTGTGCTAACACGCTATTTTTTTGTTCATAATCTCTATCATAGACTGTTTTATTTTTGTAAAGTACATAAATTAATTCCAGTAATTTCCTTTGAACCGCTACACATCCTTTCATTTTAATTCCGTGTTTTACCACTATTCTGGCATATTGATTTCGAAAATTATCATCCCATTTTATAGTACTAAGTGCTGGTAAATGAAGGCAACTTCTTAAATATCGGTTACCTTTTTTTGATATTGTAGGCTTGCCTTTTACTGAGGTTCCCGAGAGTTTCTCTTTTACATCCAATCCCGCATAGCTGGTCAGCTGCTTTTTACTTCGTATCAATTCAAATCCATTAGTTTCTCCAATAACAGTCGCTGCCGTCAAAATTGATACACCTGGAATTGTACAAATGTTATCAATGTCTGCAATAAGATCTTTGTGCTCTTTGATATAAATTTTGATTTCATTCTTAATTTCTTTTTCAAGGGTGTTTAAGAACAATATCCTTCTTTTTAAACGTTGTATACTTGAAAGGTGTGGAATTGCCTCTGTTTGTTCAGCGTGTAATTGATTTTTTACTATTGTCCTTTCATCTGTTATTTGACGACGTTCACGTGTGAGTTGTTTTAACACACTATAGACTTCTTTTGGCTTTACCCAATTATCTAATTTCCTTTCAAGCCCAAATCTCGCAATTCCCTCTGAACAGGTTTTATCTGTGATTGTTTTAATATCTAAAGTCCTCATATAATTGCTTATTTTGTTAGGTAAAACAATACTTAAGTCTTCTTTCTTTGCTTCAAGATAATAAGCGAATTTTTGATGATAAACTCCTGTAGCTTCCATCACATAACGAACTTTTATCTCTTTATCGGTTAGCTTATTAACCCACTCCGTTAATTTTAAAAAACCTATTTCTGTATTTTTAAAAACACTATAAGCGTATAATTCGATTGTTAAATCATTATGCATTCTACCTAAAGTAACCACCAATTCTTTTTGAGCTACATCAATTCCTAATACTTGTTTTAATAGTTTCATAACTTTTGAGTTTTAAAAATAATAGTATAAAGTGATGAATCTCCCTTCGTCTTTTCTCCTATTTGGATATTCTGGATAATACGACATGCGTAGTTCCTTACATTCTGTTCAGACTCTAAAAGATAAAAAAGAATGAGGACATATCTTTGCGACAATGTACTTCATGAGTCATTTGGGCGCGAATCGACTCTCATTCTCTTTCACTTTACCAAACCAAATTTAAAGCTTTGATGAAAGATTTTATAACTTCGCAAACATAGGAGTGCGCAAAGGAGTACGCGAAGAACGCAAAGATGGAGTTACAGATAATCAGGTTAATCGATTAACTGATTAATTATTTAAGGTGGAATAAAAGATTAATGATTTAACCGCAAAAGGCGCAAAGGATTACGCGAAGCACGCAAAGAAGGAGTTACAGATAATAAGGTTAACTTATAAGGTTAACTGGTTAGTCAGTTTTCGGTTTTCAGTTGTCAGTTTGATAAACGCTAACAGCCAAATGCCAACAGCTAACCGATAACCGATTGTGTTGTTTTTTATAAGTGTAACATATAAAAAAGTGATTTTTTGTTAGATGCAACGAACAATAATATTTCGTTTTGTAATGTTTGAAAAACAAAAATAAGTATTTTTGTATGGTAAACAAAACAATATGGAAGAGTTAGTAGAGAAGTTTCTTTTTAAATTACGTCTTACTTCAACGGATTTTGTTAGGAGTTTGGGAAGTGATATTAATTGGAACGCAAGATTAATAGGGGTTAAAGGGGCGAGAGGTGTTGGGAAAACAACAATGCTCTTGCAGCATATTAAAATGAATCTCGCGGAAGTGTTGGATAAGACATTGTATGTGTCTTTGGATTCCATTTGGTTTAGCAATAACACACTGGTCGATTTAGCAGATGATTTTGTAAAAAAAGGAGGTGAGTATCTTTTCTTAGATGAGGTACATAGATATGACAACTGGTCGCAGGAGTTGAAAAATATCTATGATGATTACCCGATGCTAAAAGTCGTGTTTACAGGGTCTTCTTTGCTGCAAATATTGAACGCTAGAGCTGATTTGAGTCGAAGGGCTATAATTTATACCATGCAAGGGCTTTCGTTTCGTGAATATCTTAGCATTGAAACTGGACAACATTTTGACAAGTTAACTTTAGCGTCTATTTTGAGTAATCACTCAAAAGAATCGACTTTGATTACTGCCAAGGTAAAACCATTGCAATATTTTGATAGGTATCTCAAGCAGGGGTACTACCCTTTTTATAAAGAAGAATTAGATTTGTACGTGCCCCGTTTGGAAGAGGTTATTAATATGATGCTTGAAATTGAGTTGCCTTTATTGCGAGGTTTGGATTTGGGGTATGTGCATAAAATAAAGCAATTGTTGCTTATTATTTCCGAATCAGTACCTTTTATGCCTAATGTGAGTAAATTGAGTGAAAAAATTGGAATGGGTAGGAGTACTTTGCTTTTGTATTTTCATTATTTGGATGAAATTGGTCTTACTATCAACTTGTTTAAAGAGTCGGGGGGTATTAGTAAACTACAGAAACCGCTAAAAGTGTATTTGGAAAACTCAAATTTGATGTATGCTTTAACTTCGAGTGCTGCTAATACTGGAAATGTAAGAGAAACGTTTTTTGCCAATCAGCTTGGGTATGCCCATAAAATCATGTATACTGACAAAGGTGATTTTTTGATAAATGAGCAGTATGTTTTCGAAATAGGAGGAAAGGATAAATCGATGAAACAAATTGAAGGTATTGAAAACGCATTTATCGCAGCCGACGGTATTGAGTATGGTTTTCAGAACAAAATACCATTATGGTTGTTTGGGTTTTTGTATTGATTTCGGTTTTAGGTTGTCGGTTCTCGGTTATGAGTTATGAGTTATGAGTTGTGAGATAGAATGGTTTTTTCGTATATGATTTAACCACAAAGCTCGCAAAGGAGTACGCGAGGCTCGCAAAGATGGAGTTACAGATAAAAGGTTAACTGTATAGTCGGTTTTCGGTTCTCGGTTGTCGGTTCTCGGTTTTCAGTTATCGGTTATGAGTTGTGAGTTGTGAGATAGAATGGTTTTTGCGTATATGATTTAACCACAAAGCTCGCAAAGGAGTACGCGAAGAACGCAAAGATGGAGTTGTAGATAAAAGGTTAATTGGTTAGTTGGTTGTCGGTCTTCGGTAGTCAGTTGTCAGTTGTGGGGTATGGGGTGGTTTTTGCATATGATTTAACCGCAAAGGTGGTTTAGAAGTTTAAAATAGTAAGTGAGATCTCATAGTTTGAAAGATAGCTGGTAGTTGTTTGAAGGGATGAAAACATGTCGTAAGTGACTTGCAAAGTCCTTTGTTCAAGCTAATCACCATTCACTTCTCACCACTCACTATTAACTATAAACTTTTAACTATTAACTATAAACTTTTAACGATTCACTTCTCACCACTCACTATTCACAATTAACTATTAACAATTAACTATAAACAATTAACAATTAACGATTCACTTCTCACTATTAACAATTAACTATAAACAATTAACTATAAACAATTAACAATTAACAATTAACGATTCACTTCTCACCACTTACCACTCACTATTAACAATTAACAATTAACTATAAACAATTAACAATTAACGATTCACTTCTCACGATTCACTTCTCACTATTAACAATTAACTATAAACAATTAACTATTAACAATTAACTATTAACAATTAACTATAAACAATTAACTATAAACAATTAACTATAAACAATTAACTATAAACAATTAACTATAAACAATTAACAATTAACGATTCACTTCTCACGATTCACTTCTCACTATTAACTATTAACTATTAACAATTAACTATAAACAATTAACAATTAACGATTCACTTCTCACGATTCACTTCTCACTATAAACAATTAACTATAAACAATTAACTATAAACAATTAACTGTAAACAATTAACAATTAACGATTCACTTCTCACCACTCACCACTCACTATTAACAATTAACTATAAACAATTAACTATAAACAATTAACAATTAACTATAAACTATTAACAATTAACGATTCACTTCTCACTTCTCACTAATAATATGATATGAAAAAAATACTAGTTACAGGAGGCAATGGGCAATTAGGGTCCGAATTGCGGGTTTTGTCCACTACTTACTCCCAATTTGAATGGGTTTTTACGGATTATCAGGAATTGGATTTGTGTGATTTGGCGCATTTACCCACCCACTTATCCAAGATTCGGCCTCAGTATATCATTAACTGTGCGGCCCATACGGCCGTGGATAAGGCGGAATCCGAAGGAGAATTGTCCGATCGGTTGAATCATCAAGCGGTTGGGGTGCTAGCCAATTGGAGTGCTGCAAACGATTGTAAGTTCATCCATATCTCAACCGATTATGTGTTTGATGGAACGGCTGCCACACCTTTGTCGGAAACCGCCGCTACGGGACCCATCAATGTATACGGTCAGACCAAACTAGCAGGAGAATTGGTTTGTAGCGCCGCTTGTCCAGAAAGTATCATCATCCGAACGTCTTGGGTGTATTCTAGTTTTGGTGCCAATTTCGTCAAAACCATGTCACGCTTGATGCAAGAGCGCGACAGCTTGTCTGTGGTCAACGATCAAATCGGGAGCCCCACCTATGCGGCCGACTTGGCGCAAGCCATTATGACCATTATCACGCATCCGCAATGGCAAGCCGGACTCTATCATTTTTCCAATGAAGGCGAAATCAGTTGGTATGAGTTTGCTTTAGCCATTCAAGAATTGGGAGGGTTTTCCTGTACGGTGACAGGTATTCCCTCATCGGCCTATCCCACGCCAGCCAAGCGTCCACAGTATTCTTTGTTGGACAAAAGTAAAATAAAAGCTACTTTTGGAGTAGTCGTACCGGAGTACAAAGAAAGTTTGAAGAAATGTATGGGTTCATTGCGAATTTAAAAACGAATTTTATAGCAGTATCAAATTTATCTACTGCATTTTATGCACAGTTAACAAATTATTTAAAATTTACACAATTAGACTTGGGCATGCTTATTAATTTTGGCACTCCCTCCCTAACTTATAAAAGAATAATCAATCTAAAGTAATTCGTATTAATTCGTATAATTCGTATTAATTCGTGAAATTAAATTTATATGAAAAAAATATTAATCACCGGAGGAGCCGGTTTTATTGGGTCGCATGTGGTACGACGTTTTGTACAACAGTATCCTCAATATCATATATTCAATTTAGATGCCTTGACCTATGCTGGGAATTTGGAGAACATTCAAGATGTTGAAAAAGCCCCAAATTACACCTTTATCAAAGGCGATATTACCGATGAATTGTTCATCAATACCTTGTTTCAAGAGCATCAATTTGATGGGGTGTTGCATTTGGCGGCGGAGTCACATGTAGATCGCTCCATTACGGATCCTTTGGCTTTTGTGAAGACCAATGTGTTTGGGACCCTAATTTTGCTGAATGCTGCCAAAAATCTTTGGAAAGACAATTATGAAGGCAAACGTTTTTACCATATCAGTACCGATGAGGTGTATGGTACTTTGGGAGCCGAAGGTTTGTTTACCGAAACGACCCCTTACGCACCCAATTCACCGTATTCGGCTTCTAAAGCGAGTTCGGATCATTTTGTCCGGGCTTATGGTGAAACCTACGGCTTGCCTTATGTGTTGACCAATTGTTCCAATAACTATGGTCCGTATCATTTTCCTGAAAAACTAATTCCCTTATTTATTAATAATATCATCAACAACAAGCCGCTGCCAGTATACGGTGATGGAAAATACACCCGCGATTGGTTGTATGTGAAAGACCATGCTGTGGCGATTGATTTGGTATTCCACCAAGGAAAAAATCACGAAACCTATAATATTGGAGGCTTCAACGAATGGCAAAATATTGATTTGGTTACCCTTTTGTGTCAACAAATGGATGTGAAATTAGGTAGAGAACCTGGAACGTCTGAGCAATTGATTACCTATGTCAAAGACCGTCCAGGGCATGATTTACGTTATGCTATCGATGCCTCCAAAATCAATACCGAATTGGGCTGGCAACCGTCGGTGACCTTCGAAGAAGGACTCGAGGCAACTATAGATTGGTACCTGAACAATACGGAATGGTTGCAAAATGTCACCTCAGGGGAGTATGCCAGTTACTACGAAAAACAATATTCAAACCAAACGAATTAACACGAATTAACACGAATTAAGACTAATTATCACGAATTAAACGAATTATAAGAATGGTTGATCCAACTCCAATTCTCTATAAAAAAGAAAGCTTCAAAATTATAGGCGCCTGTATGAAAGTGCATCGCGCTTTAGGAGCTGGGTTTTTAGAGGCTGTTTATGAGGAGGCTTTGGAGAATGAATTTCGCCATCAAAAAATACCTTATAGGAGACAAGTGAAACTGGAGGTTTATTATGAAGGGGTTAAGTTACAAAAGCAGTATAGGGTCGATTTTGTTTGCTATGATGCCATACTAATTGAAATCAAAGCAGTGGCGCAAATCCCAACAGCATTTTATTCTCAAGTACAAAATTATTTGAAGTGTACACAAAAAGAGTTAGGGATGATTGTTAATTTTGGCACCGCTTCACTTACTTTTAAAAGAATAATTAATTTAAAAGACAGTAATAATTCAAATAATTCGTGATAATTCGAGTTAATTCGTGATAATTCGTGCCAATTCGTGATAATTCGTTTTAATTCGTTTTAATTCGTGTCAATTTGAAAAAAAAATAGAACTATGAAAGGAATAATATTAGCCGGAGGTTCCGGAACCCGTTTGCATCCTTTGACTTTGGCCATGAGCAAGCAAATGATGCCGGTGTATGACAAACCCATGATTTATTACCCCTTGTCGACTTTGATGATGGCGGGTATTCATGAGATGCTCATCATTTCCACGCCACACGATTTGCCCAATTTTAAAAAATTATTAGGAGATGGGAGTCAAATAGGCTGTCAGTTCAGTTATGCCGAGCAGGCGGTGCCCAATGGATTGGCGCAAGCGTTTGTGATTGGGGAAGAATTTATTGGCTCCGATTCGGTAGCCTTGGTGTTGGGCGACAATATTTTCTTTGGCGCCCATATGCAAGAGCTGTTGCAAACCAATACCAACCCAGAGGGAGGTGTGGTATTTGCGTATCACGTTTCGGATCCCGAACGCTATGGGGTGGTGGAGTTTGATAAGGCGTTCAATGCCCTGTCGATAGAAGAAAAACCAGTCGCCCCTAAATCTAATTTTGCGGTACCGGGTTTGTATTTTTATGACAATTCGGTAGTGGAAATTGCGAAAAACATTCAGCCTAGCGCCAGAGGGGAATACGAAATCACTGATGTGAACAAAGCTTATTTGGCTCAAGGCAAATTAAAAGTGGGTATTTTAAGCCGGGGTACCGCCTGGTTGGATACCGGTACTTTTAACAGCTTGATGCAAGCCGGACAGTTTGTACAGGTATTAGAAGAGCGTCAGGGGTTGAAAGTAGGTTGTATCGAAGAAGTGGCATGGCGTCAAGGGTTTATTTCCGATGCACAATTGCAAGCCATAGCCGAACCGTTGCGTAAATCCGGCTACGGAGAGTATCTTTTGGGTTTGTTAAAACAGAATTTGTTGTAATAGCATAATAGGACCAACGAGTTACAAATCTTAAGGGCGCATCATGTATGTTGCCCTTTTTTTGATGCTCTGGGTTGAAAAAAGATAGTAATTGTATTGGTGTCAAAATTAGGCAGGAATGGCTGTTGTATAGTTTTGCTGCTAGCGCACCTTAAATGTCATTAAGTTAAGGTTTTTTTGTCATTCTGAGGAATGAAAATCTCATAATGTAATCAGTCTGTGTGATTGCTCCGCCAATTCGCTTTGCTTGTGTCCTCCGCTGTCGAAAATGACAAAATAATAAGTCTTTTCCTTAACTTAATCACATTGAGCGCAGGTATAAGGTAGTTAGTGTCCATCTTAATTACGGGAAGTTTTGTCAAATCTTGCATTTAAATTCTAATTTTAACAGTCTAAGCTAAGTTAGTTTCTTAAATATTTATAATTTTGAGGCACTAACAAGCCAAGATTTTATTATTTTGAAAAGTACTATAGCTGCGTTTATTTCAAAGGCGAACTTGAAATTTAACATTCATAATTTGAATTATTTACCGCGCTGGATCATTGTATTGATGGATACCATGGTGCTAAATGTCGCGTTCTTTTTTACAGTCTTAATTTTCAAAGGTACGGGCTTAGAGTATGTCGTTACTCCGCATTATTTGATTTTTATTACCCTCTTGATGGGGCTCAATTTGTTTTCTTTTTGGCTTTTTCGCACGTATGCTGGTATCATTAGACACTCCTCTTACATTGATGCGGTAAAGTTGTTTTTTTCTCAAATTGCTGTCTTAGTTGTGGCTTTGTTGGTGAATTTTCTATATGAATTAGTGGTAGGAGAGAAAGCCATCCTCAACACGGCCTTGTTTATCAACATCGTATTGTCGTTTTGTGGTTTGTTCTTGTATCGGGTTATTGTGAAGCAAACTTTTGAATTGTATTTTTCTGAAAAAGGGAACAACAAGCTCATTCGTGCCATCATTTATGGGACAGATGCCAATGCTATTTCGGTAGCCAATGCTTTGCGTTCAGAGACCCCCAGTCGTTTTAAAATTGTAGGTTTTGTAGATAAGACCAACTCCAATCAAAACAAGCGTATGTTGGATTTGCCGATTTTGGTCAAAAAGAAGAAATTGCCCGCCTTAATGCGATCCGTTGCGGCCGAGGCCGTGATTATAGCCGATAAGAGTCTTACCAAAGACGAACAGATAGTCATTGTTGACAATTGTTTGGAGTATAATTTTAAGGTCTTTACCGTGCCTTTGATTTCCAATTGGGAGAATCAGAAAGAGATTTCCGATAAAGTAAAAAACATCCAAATTGAGGATTTATTGGAACGCAATCCCATTATTTTGGACAACAAAAATATTTCTAAAGATTTGAAAGATAAGACGATTATGATTACCGGTGCAGCGGGCTCAATTGGTAGCGAAATCGTGCGTCAAGTCATACAATTCAAGCCCTATGCTTTGGTATTGGTGGATCAAGCGGAAACGCCCTTGCATCAACTTTCCTTAGAATTGGCTGCTAGTCTTGACAATGTATTGGTTTATCATGTCATAGCTGATGTGCGTAACAAATACGTGATGCGCAAAGTTTTTCAAACGCATTTGCCACAAGTAGTGTATCATGCTGCGGCATACAAACATGTGCCCTTGATGGAACAAAACCCAGAACAAGCTATACAAACCAATGTGGAAGGAACCAAGAACTTAGCCGATTTGGCAGTAGAATTTAATGCTAAGAAGTTTGTGATGGTGTCTACGGATAAAGCGGTCAACCCGAGTAATGTCATGGGAGCCAGTAAGCGTTTGGCTGAAAAATATGTGCAGTCCTTGCAGAGGAAACGAGTCAATGAAAGTCTGGGCAAAGGGACCAAATTTATTACCACTCGTTTCGGGAATGTGTTGGGGTCTAACGGTTCGGTCGTTCCTTTGTTTTCCAAACAAATAGCGGAAGGGGGGCCAGTGACTATCACACATCAAGATATCATTCGTTATTTTATGACCATCCCCGAAGCCTGTCAGTTGGTGCTCGAAGCGGGCTCTATGGGTAAAGGAGGCGAAATCTATATTTTTGATATGGGAAAACCTGTGAAAATTATAGATTTGGCCCGGAAAATGATTCAATTGGCCGGATACATACCAGAGAAAGAAATCCCAATTAAAATTGTGGGTTTACGACCAGGGGAAAAGTTATACGAAGAATTGTTGAACGATGAAGCCAAAACCAAACCTACCCATCATGAGAAAATCATGATCGCGGAAGAAGATGATATCGCATATGATGTTGTGCTAAATGAAATTGAACAACTGATTGGTATGACACCGCACTTTAGTAAAGAAGATTTGGTGGCCAAAATGAAACAAATTGTCCCAGAATTCATCAGTTTGAATTCGGAGTACCAAGTATTGGATAAATAAATTGAAGTGAGCCCTTCGTCTTTACTTCGACTTCGCTCAGCATAAACTGCTCAGGATGGGTTATCAGTTATCGGTTGTCGGTTATCGGTCATCAGTTATCAGTTGTGCGTTTTAGAGAAACCTAAGTTCCTTTTTTTTACCCTAGCCTTAAAGGGTGAAAAGGAACAAGATGATGATTTTAATCGCTAGGTTCACAAAGGGTTTCGCAAAGCGCGCAAGGGAAAATTTACTTCACAACTGGAAGCAACTAAAAAGCCCTTGATGGTATCTCGACTGCACTTCGGATTCGCTAAGTATAAACTATTTTGAGTAAGTTGTGGGTTGTCAGTTGTCGGTTGTGGGTTGTGAGTTTTTAGAGGAACCTAAGTTCCTTTTTTTTACCCTAGCCTTAAAGGGTGAAAAGGAATAAGTTGATGATTTTAACCGCAAGGTTCGCAAAGGGTTTCGCAAAGCACACAAAGGAAAATATACTTCACAACTGGAAGCAACTAAAAAGCCCTTGATAGTATCTCGACTGTACTTCGGATTCGCTAAGTATAAACTACTTTGAGTAAGTTGTCAGTTGTCGGTTATCGGTTGTGGGTTGTGGGTTGTGCGTTTTAGAGGAAACTAAGTTCCTTTTTTTTTACCCTAGCCTTAAAGGGTGAAAAGGAATAAGATGATGATTTTAACAGCAAGGTTCACAAAGGGTTTCGCAAAGCGCGCAAGGGAAAATTTACTTCACAACTGGAAACAACTAAACGCCATTGATAGTGTCTCGACTGTACTTCGGATTCGCTCAGTATAAACTAATCGACATGTTTGACCACTTTTTCTCGTTAATTTGAAAATTAGTAAATATCTATCGCGACCTGCCCACTTCCCAACACCCAACACCCAACACCCACCGCTCAAAGCCCAAAGCCTAAAGCCCACCGCCCACTTCCCACCGCCTGTTAAATTTAACTTACCGTTAAAACATTAACGCTAATCTGACCAGGGTTTGCAATTAATTTGTTTATTTTGTACTGCCCCAAAAAAAACTCTATGAATGAACATAAACTGTATTTCGAAATTTCGGAACGCAAATTTCTATTGCGTATTACGGATGTTTTGGTTGTTTTTTCAGCGCTTTATGTGCTTTCTTTTTTCCCCCCTTTTACCTACTTCTCTTTGGCACCTACCCATTTGTTGTGGATGCTTATCTTAGTGTTGTATTTATTGGTTTTTGGACATATTTTTGAAATGTACCAATTGCAAGTGGCCAGTAATTATTTTCAGGTGTTAAAAAGTACGCTTTTGACAGCAACAACCACTGTAATGGCCTATTTGTTTACCCCTCTGTTAACTCCCGAACTGCCCAAAAATCGCTGGCAAATTATAGTTTTTTATGTAGCTATTTTTTTTGCGTTGGCAGTGTGGCGTATTTTTTATGTGCAATTTTTGGCATCCCATCAGTTCTTGCAAAAAGTGGTGTTGATAGGCGATCAATCCAAAATGGTACAACTGATTCAAGATCTCGAAGCAGCGGATCCCTATTATAAAATCATCGGTTTTGTAAGCTCCGATAAAAAAAACAAAGGCGAGTTGGAGGAGGTGGCTATTCCTCATATCCCCATATCCCAATTGACTACTTTTGTTTATGAAAATGGAGTATCCGAACTGGTGGTCGCTTCCAAAAAAACAGATGGAATTACGACCGATTTGTACCATCAGTTGTTGACTCTGTTGGAGTCGGGGAAAAACATACGCGAATACGTGCAGGTTTATGAAAACAAAACCATGAGGATACCAGTGCATGAAATTCAAGGGGATTTTTATCGCTTTTTCCCTTTCAGTCGCAGCAACCAAAACAAAATGTATTTGTACGTGGTACGGATATGCGAATTGTTGTTGTGTGTGTTAGGGCTTTTAGTGAGTTTGGTCTTGATTCCATTATTGTGGGTAAGTAACCTATTTTGGAATCCCGGTCCATTGTTTTATACTCAAGAGCGCGTTGGAAGAAATGGAGAAGTGTTTACCATTTACAAATTTAGAAGTATGGTGCAACATGCGGAGGCTAAAGGTGCGGTTTTTGCACAATCTCAAGATGCACGAGTTACTTCTTTTGGGCGATTTTTACGTAAAACTCGAATTGACGAGTTCCCTCAATTCCTTAATATTTTGAAAGGAGACATGGGGCTAATTGGACCACGTCCTGAACGCCCTATATTTGTTAATGAAATTTCGGCTATCATGCCGTTTTATGAAACACGCCATATTATAAAACCCGGTCTTACGGGTTGGGCACAAGTCAACTACAATTATGGAGAATCCATAGACGAAAGCCTGATCAAATTGCAGTATGATTTGTATTATATCAAACACCGCTCGGTGTTCTTGGATATCAGTATTTTGTTTAAAACCCTTTCCACGGTACTTTTCTATCGCGGGCAATAGTTTAAAGTTTAAAGTTTAAAGTTTAAAGTTTGACGCTTCGTAATCAGGATCGAGATTTTTTTCTAACTTCTATTTTCTAACATCTAATTTCTAACATCTAATTTCTACCCGTCACCCAGAGTAGTTTATGCTGAGCGTAAGTCGAAGCACAGTCGAAGGGCTAACTTCTACTATCTAACTTCTACTATCTAACTTCTGTTATTTAACTTCTATTATCAAACTTCTATTATCAAACATCTATTATCAAACTTCTATTATCAAACATCTATTATCAAACATCTATTATCTAACATCTACCTTCTGATTTCTGATTTCTGCCTTCTGCCTTCTGCCATCTGCCATCTGCCTTCCGCCTGATTTCTGATTTCTGCCTTCTGCCATCTGCCATCTGCCTTCCGCCTTCTAACTTCTATTTTCTAACATCTATTATCTAACA
>NZ_JBUYSY010000015.1:0-58183 GCF_055231795.1 Flavobacterium riviphilum | reverse complement strand
AAACTCATTCCAAAAACACAAAAGACCACTCCTTCACTTCAACCCACAAAAAAAGCCTCGAATTACTTCGAGGCTTTCATTTTGGGTGGCTGACCGGGTTCGAACCGGCGACCCGCGGCACCACAAACCGCTACTCTAACCAGCTGAGCTACAACCACCATTTTTGCTTAGCGGTTGCAAATATAGGACAAATGTTCGCTTTCGCAAAGGTTTTTTTAAAAAAAATTGAAAAAAATTACATCAAATCACTTAAACTATTGACAGCCAAATACCTTTCAACCGTAAATCCTTCGGCATGATCTAATCCTGTCAATCGTCCGAGGTCGCGAGAACGGTAATTCAAGCTTTCCAAGAAGTTCTTACTCGATATTGGCGACTCGGGTTCTTTGGAATTGGGATCATAAAACTGCGACTTATAGGCTAAAATTGCAGCCGTTTTCTGTTCCACATAGCCTGTAATATCCACTACAAAATCAGGAACTATGTTTTTCCATTGAATGTAATGATACACTACTTTGGGGCGCCACGCTTTTTGCAACTCCCCCTCTACACTCGTTTCAATACGCATCAATCCCGACAAAAAACAAGCATCCGAAACCAATTGACTCCCTTTGGGATGATCGATATGGCGGTCATCAACGGCATTACACAGCACAATATCGGGTTGATATTTGCGAATCATTTTTATGATTTCGAGTTGGTGTGCTTCATCATTCACAAAAAAGCCATCTCTAAACTGTAAATTTTCGCGTACTGCTACTCCTAATATACGGGCAGCATTAGCCGCTTCTTCATCTCTTATCTCAGCCGAACCACGTGTACCTAACTCCCCTCTTGTCAAATCTACGATGCCTACTTTTTTTCCTAAAGCGACTTCCTTTAAAATAGTGCCTGCACAGCCTAACTCTACGTCGTCTGGATGGGCACCAAAGGCTAATATATCTAATTTCATATTTTGCTTGATTTCTTATATTCTATTATTTACTATTCTTTGTTTTCAAGTTGTGATCAACCGCAACCCTAGGAAACTAAAGCAACTAGTTTTCAAAAATCAAATGACTCTAAACCCTTTTGCTCTTATTTTCAACTACCCAAATAAAACCCGCTTCATGGTCATGGATTTATTCACACTTTCTTCCCATTCTCTCTCTGGTTCACTTTCTTTGGTCACTCCACATCCCATATAAAGATAAACGTTGACCTGAGAGGAAGTATCGTCTTTTTTTACTTGCATGCATCTCAAATTCACAAAAAAGTGAGATTTTGGCTTGTTTTCATAATCCCCCCTGATATTCAATTCGCCCATGTAACCAGTATAATAACTACGATCATACCCTTCATACTGGAAAATAAAAGTTCTGGCTGTGTCTTTTGGCAATCCACACACAGCAGGAGTTGGGTGCAAGGCCGTTACTATATCTTGTAAAGAAGCCGAACGCTTGAGTGTGCCCTCAATATCCGTTTTAATATGCAATAAATTACCCGCTTGTACGGTGTACGGACTAGACACTACTACTTCTGAAGTAAAAGGTTTGACACATTCTAAAATAGAATCGGTTACAAACTGCTGTTCTTTTTGTTCTTTTTCAGGCCAAAGGACACTACGCTTGTTAGGCACATAAGGCTGTGTACCGGCCAAAGCAGTAGTACAAAATTGCTTCGAATTGGCTTTGACCAATCGCTCAGGCGAAGCGCCCATCCACAATCCAATTTTGGGATGATACCAACAATAGGTGAATGCATTGGGATACAATGCCAGTAGTTTTTCAAAAGTTTCAATGCAATCCAATGCCTCTAGGACCACTTTTTCTCTTCTAGAAAGCACCACTTTATCAAACAAACCTTCCTCTATACTCTGTATTCCATTTCGAACCAAATTTTCAAAACCAACTTTATCTGAATCGTTTTGCACAATTTCTGGTATCGTATCGAGGGTAACCTCTACAGTAGGTATAATCGTTTCCCACCTTGATGACTCATTAACAGGAATTAATATTTTTTGATTTCCATCAAAAGGAGCAAAAACAAATCCTCTTTCTTTGAAGGTCTCCACCAAAAAAAGATGATCATTTTTTTGAAAAAAACCTATCAGTTTGCTTTTGTTCGGTTTGTGGTAGATTACAAAAGGCAAATCCAAAGCCAATTGTTGCTTTACTTTAATGAAAAAATCAATCATACACTTCACATTTAAGAGATCCTTATTGTTTGTTTTTAGTCAAAACCATGTTAGTCAATTTACATAACGAGATTAGATTTCCTGATTCGTCCGTTATCTTAATTTCCCATAAGTGCAATGTTTTCCCTTTATGAATTATTCTAGCCGTTCCAAAAACCACACCTTCTCTCACACTTTTCAAATGATTGGCCGATATTTCAATACCTCTAACTTCTTGTTCTTTAGCATTTATAAAAAAATGAGAGGCCGCACTGCCTACACTTTCGGCCAAAGCAACGGTAGCTCCGCCATGCAAAATACCCATAGGTTGATGCACGGCTGCATTCACGGGCATCTTGGCTACAAGAAAATCTTCGCCGGCATCGATGTATTCAATATTTAAGGTTTCCATTAAAGTGTTCTTTGAAAACGCATTGCAAAATTGAAGAATTTTCTCTCTATCTAATGACATAACAATAATTTTAAGCTCGAAAAATACGCATTTGATAGGATATTCCCAAAACAAAATGCCGTACCTAACCATAACCGTTCCTTTGAAAAAGCCAATTCAAACAAGTTGCATCTCCTTTGAAAAGCACCTTTTTCAACCACAAAAAAAACATAAAAGCAAAAAAGGATTCCAAATGAATAGCCCATAAAGATACAACATCTCTAATAAAAAAAACTACATCTCTTTCTTTCTCTTTTATTTACATTCTTTAAAAAGTAAAAGAAAAGGCCAAACACTAGACAGTTTCCCGCACAAAATGCAATCGTACACTATAAAAACTTATAGTATACTACTACCCTTTGTGTCAACTATCGAAAATCGGAAATTATCCCTAATTATTTTCTATTTTTACGACAAATTAATAGCTGATGCGACTCTTTTTTTTTCCATTACTAACACTTTTGATAGTTTTAAACTATTCCTGCCGAGCTGATTTTGAAACCGTAGCTAGTACGGGCGATTTAAAATTCTCGAAGGACACTGTGTATTTGGACACAGTATTCTCCAACATTGGCTCGAGTACGTACCAACTCAAAGTATACAACAACAGCAAGAAAGACATTCACATCCCTAAAATTCAATTCGCCAAAGGACTCCTTTCCAAGTATCGAATGACTGTTGATGGCCTGCAAGGCGAGCAAGGAAAAATCTTTAACAATGTAACACTTCTTGCCAAAGACAGCTTGTATATTTTTATAGAAACTACAGCCAATATTGCCGATGCCAACCCAACCGATTTTTTATACACCGATCAAATCCAGTTTGACAGCGGTCCCAATTTGCAAACCGTTGAACTCGTTACACTTATTCAAGATGCCGTGTTTCTATATCCCAAACGCTTTGCAGATGGCACCACCGAAACGCTACCGATTGGCAATGAAAAAATATACGGTTTTTACCTCGACGAAAACGATCCTATCAACGGTAATGAATTGCATTTTACCAAAACAAAACCCTATGTTATTTATGGCTATGCCGCAGTTCCAAGTGGCAAAACAGCCATGTTTGACGCCGGTGCGAGAGTACATTTTCATGCCAACTCTGGTTTAATTGTTTCAAACAAAGCCAGTCTTCAAATCAACGGAACCACTTCTACAAGTTCCAAAATGGAAAATGAAGTGATTTTTGAAGGAGACCGTTTAGAGCCGGGGTTTTCTGACTTGCCTGGACAATGGGGAGCACTTTGGCTTTCTAATGGTAGCACCAATAATAGCATCAATCATCTAACAATTAAGAATGCTACTATAGGCATTTTGATTCAAAACAATGACGGAACTACTGTACAACTAAAAAATTCCCAAATTTACAATTCCAGCAACTACGGACTTCTAGCTCAAACGGGAAAAATTGTAGCCGAAAATCTAGTAATAAACAACGCTGGCATTTCTAGTTTAGCCTGTCTATATGGTGGCGATTACCGTTTTACCCATTCAACTTTCAACAACAATTGGAATAGTTCCTCTCAAACTTCAGTTTTGGTAAGCAATTATCTTACAGGGGCACAACCTGAATCCAAAGATTTAACTCAAGCTACCTTTAATAATTGTATCATTTACGGATCTTATGCCAATGAATTGATCCTAAAACAAAAAAATACTTCGCTTTTTAATTACCAATTGAATTCTTGTTTACTAAAATTCAACAATACTAACAATACCTTTAGTAAAGACCCTTTGTATCAGTTTGAAACGGATGCTACACATTACACAGGAATAATTTTGAATAAAGACCCGAAATTTTATAAAACAAATCGCAACCAACTCAACATAGATAACACTTCGGCTGCATTTGGCAAAGGAAATTCTAGTTATTTAATTCCACTAGATATTTTAGGAACAAGCAGAACCTCGCCACCAGATTTGGGTGCCTACCAAAACAAAGCTTTTCCAAAATAAAATGCATTTTAAATTCGAATTTTCCCAAAAGTGTGTGGTTCGATTCAGAAAACAAACTGAGTGTTAACAACATTTAAAAAGACTTTTGATTGAGATTTGCTCTATCTATTTTTTAGATTAAATTTGCACCGCAATACAACAAACACGACAACAATGATTCATTTCTTTGAAAACCAAAATAACACTGTTTTTGCCGTACAAACGCAGAATACATTGAGCGAAGTCGAAATGTCGGCTCAAGACATCTCAAAACTCAACTGGCTATTTGCTGATGCCACTAAAATAGAAAAATCCGTCTTGTCGGATTTTTTTGTTGGTCCTCGCGCCACTATGATTACGCCTTGGAGCACCAATGCTGTAGAAATTACTCAGAATATGGGTATTTCTGGCATCATCAGAATCGAGGAATTTCAACGTGTTACCGAAGATTTTTCGGATTTTGACCCTATGCTTTCGCAAAAATTCAGCGAGCTCAACCAAGATATTTTTACTATCAATATCCAACCAGAACCTATTTTGGAAATCGATGATATTGAAGCCTATAACCAATCCGAAGGATTAGCCTTAAGTCCAGAAGAAGTGGAGTATCTTTCTAATTTAGCCACTAAATTAGGTAGAAAATTAACCGACTCCGAAATTTTTGCCTTCTCGCAAGCGAATTCAGAGCACTGTCGTCACAAAATTTTCAACGGAACTTTTGTAATTGATGGCGAAGAAAAACCGACTTCTCTTTTCAAATTAATTAAAAAAACGTCAGAAACGAATCCAAACGATATTGTTTCTGCTTATAAAGATAATGTGGCTTTTGTAAAAGGACCAAAAGTGACACAATTTGCACCAAAAAGTGCCGACAAACCTGATTTTTACGAAGAAAAAGAATTTGACGCCGTACTTTCCTTAAAAGCCGAAACCCACAACTTCCCAACTACTGTGGAGCCTTTCAACGGAGCTGCAACAGGTTCTGGAGGAGAAATTCGTGACCGTTTAGCTGGTGGACAAGGTTCGTTGCCTCTAGCTGGTACAGCGGTTTATATGACTGCCTATTCTCGATTAACCTCCTTCGACTCCGCTCAGGATGACAGACCATGGGAAAATGGAATGGCCGAAAGACCTTGGTTGTACCAAACACCAATGGATATTTTGATTAAAGCATCTAATGGAGCGTCTGATTTTGGAAACAAATTTGGACAACCATTGATTACCGGTTCTGTTTTGACTTTCGAACACGAAGAAAACAACCGTAAAATTGGTTATGACAAAGTTATCATGCAAGCGGGTGGAATTGGTTACGGAAAATTAGACCAAGCGATTAAAAAGAAACCTACCGCTGGCGATAAAATCGTTATTTTGGGTGGAGAAAACTATAGAATTGGAATGGGTGGCGCTGCGGTTTCATCAGCCGATACAGGTGCTTTTGGCTCTGGGATTGAATTAAACGCTATCCAACGTTCTAATCCTGAAATGCAAAAACGTGCCGCGAATGCCATTCGTGGACTAGTAGAAAGTGACCACAATCCTATCGTATCCATTCACGATCACGGTGCAGGTGGACATCTAAACTGTCTTTCGGAATTAGTGGAAGAAACTGGTGGATTGATCGACTTGGATAAATTACCAGTGGGTGACCCAACGCTTTCTGCTAAAGAAATCATTGGTAACGAATCACAAGAGCGTATGGGATTGGTGATTGGCGAAAAAGATATGGACACCTTACAACGTATTGCTGACAGAGAACGCTCTCCAATGTATCAAGTAGGTGACGTAACGAACGACCATCGTTTCACCTTCGAATCCAAAACTACAGGTGTTAAACCTATGGATTATGCTTTGGAAGATTTCTTTGGAAGTTCTCCAAAAACGATAATGACCGACAAAAAAGTAGCTGTAAATTACACAGAACTAAATTATACTACTGAAAATATACCGAACTATCTTAATCAAGTACTGCAATTAGAGGCTGTAGCTTGTAAAGACTGGTTAACGAATAAAGTAGACCGTTGTGTGGGAGGTCGCGTGGCCAAACAACAATGTGCTGGTCCATTGCAATTACCACTAAACAATGTGGGAGTTATGGCTTTGGATTTTAAAGGGAAAGAAGGAATTGCTACTACTGTAGGTCACTCGCCAGTAGCTTCGCTGGTTGATCCTGTAGCGGGAACAAGAACCGCGATTGCAGAAGCACTTTCAAATATTGTTTGGGCTCCTTTAAAAGACGGTTTACAATCGGTTTCTTTATCGGCGAACTGGATGTGGGCTTGTAAAAACGAAGGCGAAGATGCTCGTTTGTACGAAGCAGTGCAAGCGTGTTCTGATTTTGCCATCGAATTAGGAATCAATATCCCAACGGGTAAAGATTCACTTTCTATGAAACAAAAATATCCTAACGACGAGGTTATTGCTCCAGGAACAGTGATTATTTCGGCGGCAGGAAATTGTACCAATATTACCAAAGTTGTTGAACCTGTTTTACAACACAACGGTGGCAACATTTACTATTTGAACTTATCTCAAGATAGCTTCAAATTGGGAGGTTCATCCTTTGCACAAATTTTGAATAAAGTTGGTACCGATGTACCAAGCATTACCGATGCAGCCTATTTTAAAACAGCATTCAATACCTTACAAGACGCTATCAAAAACCGCCAAATCAAAGCGGGTCACGACGTAGGCAGCGGTGGTTTGATTACTACTTTGTTAGAGCTTTCGTTTGCCCAAGTAGACTTAGGTGCTACGTATGACTTGAGCGTTCTTGGTGAAGCCGATACCGTAAAAACATTATTCAATGAAAACATTGCTGTGGTTTTCCAAGCCGATGCAGCCATTGAAGCCCTTTTTGCCGCTCAAAATATTGAAATTTTCAAAATTGGAACCGTTACCGAAGGAGATTTGGTGACCATCCAAAACAATGCAGATACGTTTACTTTTAAAGTAAATGAAACAAGAGATACTTGGTTTAAAACGTCTTATTTATTAGACGCAAAGCAATCTCGTAACGGAATGGCTGAAGCACGTTATGCGAACTACAAAAACCAACCGTTAGACTATCAATTCCCAGCGCATTTTGACGGAAAGAAAGCTACCATTGACACTAGTAAACCTAGGCCAAAAGCAGCTATTATTCGTGAAAAAGGAAGTAATTCCGAGCGTGAAATGGCCAACGCAATGTACTTGGCTGGTTTTGATGTGAAAGATGTACATATGACCGATTTGATTTCGGGACGTGAGACCTTGGAAGACATTCAGTTTATTGGTGCTGTGGGTGGTTTCTCTAACTCGGATGTTTTAGGCTCTGCCAAAGGTTGGGCAGGTGCTTTCTTGTACAACGAAAAAGCCAATACTGCATTGAAAAACTTCTTCAAACGTGAAGATACTTTATCTGTGGGGATTTGCAACGGTTGTCAGTTATGGATGGAATTAGAATTAATCAATCCAGAACACAAAGTACACGGAAAAATGCACCACAATACTTCGAACAAACACGAGAGTATCTTTACCTCTGTAAAAGTGCAAAAAAACAACTCGGTGATGCTTTCTAGCTTAGAAGGAGCTACACTTGGTGTTTGGGTGTCGCATGGTGAAGGAAAATTCCATTTACCAGAACAAGAAGCGAATTACAACATCGTAGCAAAATACGGTTACGAAGGCTATCCCTCTAACCCAAATGGTTCCGATTACAACACGGCCATGATGTGCGACACAACAGGTCGTCACTTGGTGATGATGCCACATATTGAACGCTCTATTTTCCCTTGGAACTGGGCATATTACCCGGACAACGTTCAAAAAGACGAAGTTTCGCCTTGGTTAGAAGCTTTTGTCAATGCTAGAAAATGGATTGAAAAACGATAATTTTTTTATTCTCAACAAAAAGCTCATTCCTAACAGAATGAGCTTTTTTTATAAATTTAAGTTTGAAAGGCTTACAATATCGATAGTCAAACTTAATTTTCTTTAAATAGTTACACCTAAACAACTCTAATTGAAATTAAAAAAAGGTTTTAGAATTAAATTCACAAGAATTTCTTTTTAATTGTAGCGAAAAGAATGTAATTTTATGAAATCGATTTCGTTGAATCTCAAAACATTATATATTTACAACCTAATTATTTCAATAAAACCCTTATTAAATAAAACTTTTTCAATTAATTTGTTGAAATTTCAAAACATATTTTATGGTAAATATCACTCGTCTCTTTGATTTTCCTTACTATCAATTAGAAAAATTCAATTCTATACCGGATGCCTTAGTTACCAAACAAAATGGTACATGGATTAAAACTTCAACCGAAGAATATATAAAAAAATCCAATACCATTTCTAGAGCTTTGCTTCGACTGGGTATTAAAAAAGATGACAAGATAGCTATTATCTCCTCTAACAACAGAACTGAATGGCATATCATGGATATTGGTATTTTACAGACAGGAGCACAAACAGTTCCTATTTACCCTACCATTGGAGAGGAAGACTATCAATACATTTTAAACCATTCCGAGTCTTTATACTGCTTTGTATCGGATATCGAAGTGTACAAAAAAGTCAAAAGTATTCAAGCGAATGTTCCTACTTTAAAAAAAATATACTCTTTCAATGAAATTGAAGGCTGTGAAAATTGGGCAACTTTACTAGAATTAGGTGCTGACACCTCCAATCAAACAGATGTTGAAACCTGCAAAGCAAACGTAAAGGCTGAAGATTTAGCGACTATTATCTATACTTCAGGTACAACCGGGCAACCAAAAGGGGTCATGTTATCGCACCACAACATCGTTTCAAATGTTATTAGTAGTGCACCTAGAATCCCTTTTGAAGCTGGAAAAAAAACTGCTTTAAGTTTCTTGCCTATTTGCCACATTTTTGAAAGAATGATTTTGTACTTGTACCAATACTATGGTGTATCGGTATATTTTGGTGAATCGATTGAAAAAATTAGTGATAACATCAAAGAAGTACAACCTAATCTAATCACTGCAGTTCCGCGTTTATTAGAAAAAGTATATGATAAAATTTATGCCAAAGGAGCAGAATTAAAAGGTATAAAAAGAGCCCTTTTCTTTTGGGCCATCAACCTTGGTTTGCATTATGCCCCATATGGAGCTAATGGCCCTTGGTATGAATTTCAATTAAAAATTGCTAGAAAACTAATTTTCAGTAAATGGAAAGAAGGATTAGGTGGCAAACTTGATCTTATGGTTTCGGGTAGTGCTGCACTCCAACATAGATTGTGTCGCGTTTTTGCTGCCGCAGAAATTCCTGTAATGGAAGGCTATGGTTTAACAGAAACTTCACCTGTAATTGCTGTTAACGACATGAGAAATCGAGGTTTCAAAGTAGGAAGTGTTGGTAAGTTAATTGATGGCGTAGAAGTAAAAATTGCCGAAGATGGAGAAATTCTTTGCAAAGGCCCAAATGTTATGATGGGCTACTACAAAGACCCAGAAAAAACTGCCGAAGTTTTAGTTGACGGATATTTTCACACTGGAGACATCGGAAACATAGATAGTGAAGGCTTCCTTACTATTACTGACCGTAAAAAAGAAATGTTTAAAACTTCGGGGGGGAAATACATTGCTCCCCAAATCATCGAAAACAAAATGAAACAATCGCGTTTCATAGAACAAATTATGGTAATTGGGGATGGAGAGAAAATGCCAGGAGCCTTCATTCAACCAAGTTTTGAATTCATCAAAGAATGGGAAAAACTACACGGCATTGAAGTAGGTAAAACTAACGATGAAATTATTTCTCACCCAAAAGTTATAGCTCGAATCCAAGAAGAAGTTGATCGATTGAATAGCAGTTTTGGAAATTGGGAAAAAATCAAACGTTTTGAACTCACTCCTGATGTATGGTCTATTGATGGAGGACATCTCACTCCTACTCTAAAATTAAGAAGGAAGATTATTAGAGAAAAATATCAGGCATTGTATGATAAAATTTACGGTGCTTCTGCTTAACAAACACTAAAAAACACTCAACGGCTGTCTATTATTTGACAGCCGTTTTTTTTATAAATTAACCAATCAATTTTAAGTATTTATTTAAGCGAAAATTCACCTACTAATTGATGCTCTTTCTATTGTATTTAGATCAAATTGAATAATTGATCCTGCAAATTCAACCTCATCAAACGTAATGCATAGAATTTTTTTTTGATGAATCGCTTTCAACATCATTCAACAACAATCTAAAAAAAACTGTATCGTCAATGTATTGAATTTGTTCCTAGCAAAAAAACCAAAGCCTTTCTATAGGTATCATTTAGGAACTTACTTTTTTAAATTTTAATCAAGTATTAGTACAATTAAAGACTTTCATACTCCAATGCTGATGCTCTTAAAATTCTGAAAATTTATCTTAAAAACACTCTTTATCACGCTATACTTTTTATTCATTTAAAATTGCAAAAGCAAACAAAAAAACACATATTTTATAGAAAACTAGATACTTGATAAGCATTTAAGAAACAAAAATGTAAGTCGATAAAGGAATCATCTTTTAGACATTAACATAAAAAAATCTCAAAATAATATGCGTGCATAGTATTTTTTATATATATTTGAAATCGATATAGTTGAATATGAAAGATAAAACAATTGACTACGTACTAAGAGCAACATGGCAAGCTGTGGCTAGAATGTATAACGAAGAAGCTGCCAAGTATGACGCAACTATGGCAACAGGATTTGCCTTGTTAAGCATTGAAAAAGAGGATGGAACTCCATCTACTGCTTTGGGGCCAAGAATGGGTATGGAAGCAACAAGTTTAACAAGAACTTTAAAATCCATGGAAGAAAAAGGACTTATTGAAAGAAAAAAAAATCCTGAAGATGGAAGGGGTGTTTTACTCTACCTTACTCCGTTTGGCAAAGAAAAAAGAGAGCTATCTAAAAATACCGTTTTGAAATTTAACGAAACCGTTAGACAACATATTTCCGAAGAAAAACTTCAACACTTTTATGAAGTAGCCGAAGTAATCAATGAACTTATTTTGGAAAAAGCGATTTTCAATGAATTTGAAAATAACATCCATGAAAATTTACCCTAAAACAATAGAACATCAGATTGGTTAGTCTGAAACTAACAAAAATTAAAAACGAACTTATGAAACGCACAATTAAAAAAGTAGCAGTAATCGGATCTGGAATTATGGGTTCTGGAATTGCTTGCCATTTTGCCAACATTGGTGTTGAAGTCTTACTTTTGGACATCGTCCCAAGAGAATTGACAGACGCTGAAGTCAAAAAAGGATTAACTCTCGAGAGTAAAATCGTGAGAAACCGATTGGTAAATGATAGTTTAGCTACCGCTTTAAAATCAAAACCCTCCCCTATTTACAATCAAAAATTTGCCAACCGTATTACTACTGGTAACACTACCGATGATATGGCCAAAATTGCAGGGGTTGATTGGATTATCGAAGTGGTTGTTGAGCGTTTAGACATCAAAAAATTGGTTTTTGAACAAATTGAAAAATTCAGAAAACCAGGTACTTTGGTAACCTCAAACACTTCTGGTATTCCAATTCATTTTATGAGCGAAGGCCGCAGCGAAGATTTCCAAAAACACTTCTGTGGTACACACTTTTTTAACCCTGCGCGTTACTTAAAATTATTCGAAATCATTCCTGGCCCACAAACTTCAACAGAAGTTCTTGATTTCTTAACTAGATATGGCGAAAAATTCTTAGGGAAAACATCGGTTGTAGCCAAAGATACTCCAGCTTTTATCGGAAACAGAATTGGAATCTACGGAATCCAAAGTTTGTTTCACTTGGTAAAAGAATTAGGTTTAACTATTGAAGAAGTCGATAAATTGACAGGACCAGTTATTGGTCGTCCAAAATCGGCTACCTTCAGAACGGTTGACGTTGTTGGTTTGGATACCTTAGTACACGTAGCCAACGGAATTTACGAAAACTGCCCAACTGATGAGCAACATGTGTTGTTCAAACTACCAGATTTCGTCAACAAAATGATAGAAAATAAATGGTTGGGTAGCAAAACAGGTCAAGGTTTCTACAAAAAAGAAGGCAAAGAAATTTTATCATTAGACTTAGAGACTTTAGAATATCGTGCTGCTAAAAAAGCTTCTTTTGCCACTTTGGAATTGACCAAAACTATTGATAAACCCATCAATAGATTTAAAGTTTTAGTAAAAGGAAAAGACAAAGCGGGCGAATTCTACAGAAAAAGTTTCGCTGGAATGTTTGCTTATGTTTCTAATAGAATTCCTGAAATATCAGATGAATTATACAAAATTGACGACGCTATGAAAGCTGGTTTTGGATGGGAAAATGGACCATTCGAAATTTGGGATGCAATAGGTGTTCAAAATGGAATTGAAATCATGAAAGCTGAAGGTTTAGCACCTGCGGCTTGGGTTACCGAAATGATTGCTTCTGGAAATACTAGTTTTTATACTGTAAAAGAAGGCGCTACTTATTTCTATAATATTCCAACCAAATCACAAACTAAAGTGCCTGGTCAGGATGCATTCATCATCTTGAACAACATCCGTGAAACCAAAAAAGTATGGAGCAACAGTGGCGCCATTATTCAAGATTTAGGAGATGGTATCTTAAACCTAGAATTCCAATCTAAAATGAATACTATTGGTGGCGATGTATTGCAAGGCATCAACAAAGCCATTGATCTAGCCGAAAAAGAATACCAAGGTTTAGTCATTGGAAATCAAGCAGCAAACTTTTCTGTTGGAGCTAATATTGGAATGATCTTCATGATGGCTGTAGAACAAGAATACGACGAATTGAACATGGCTATCAAAATGTTTCAAGATACTATGATGCGTGTACGTTACTCTGGAATTCCAGTAGTAGTGGCACCGCACGGTATGACATTAGGTGGTGGTTGCGAAATGACACTTCATGCTGATAAAGTAGTGGCTGCAGCTGAATCATACATTGGTTTAGTAGAATTTGGTGTAGGTGTGATTCCAGGTGGTGGTGGATCAAAAGAAATGGCGTTGAGAGCGTCTGATTTGTTCCGTAAAAACGACGTAGAATTGAATGTACTCCAAGAATATTTCTTAACAGTAGCTATGGCCAAAGTATCTACATCTGCTTATGAAGCTTTCGATTTGGGTATTTTACAACATGGTAAAGACATAGTGGTTGTCAACAAAGATCGCCAGATTGCTGAAGCTAAAAAACACGCCTTATTGATGGCCGAAGCTGGTTACACGCAACCTATCCGCAGAAAAGATGTAAAAGTATTAGGAAAACAAGCCTTAGGAATGTTCTTGGTAGGAACAGATCAAATGAAAGCGGCGAATTATATCTCTGAACACGACAAGAAAATTGCCAACAAATTAGCCTATGTAATGGCTGGTGGAGATTTATCTGAATCGACCTTAGTATCTGAACAATACCTATTGGATATCGAAAGAGAAGCTTTCTTATCACTTTGTACCGAAAGAAAGACATTGGAGAGAATTCAATATATGTTAACTAAAGGGAAACCACTTCGTAATTAGAAAATAGAAAAAAGAGAATAGAATATAGATGTAAGACAAAAGTCTATTTTCTATTCTCTATGTTCTCGACTCTTAAAAATAAAAATATGAAAACAGCATATATAGTAAAAGCTTATCGTACTGCCGTAGGAAAAGCACCAAAGGGAGTTTTTAGATTCAAACGCCCTGATGAATTAGCAGCAGAAACCATTCAGTATATGATGAATGAGTTGCCTGATTTTGACAAAACCCGTATTGATGACGTAATGGTTGGAAATGCTATGCCAGAAGCTGAGCAAGGTCTAAATGTCGGACGTTTGATTTCTTTAATGGGATTAAAAGTGAATGATGTACCAGGTGTAACCGTAAACAGATACTGTGCCTCTGGATTAGAAACTATAGGAATGGCAACAGCCAAAATTCAATCTGGAATGGCACATTGCATCATTGCAGGTGGAGCTGAAAGTATGAGTTATATTCCAATGGGAGGTTACAAACCAACACCAGATTACAAAGTGGCTGCAGCTGGTCACGAAGATTACTATTGGGGAATGGGATTGACTTCTGAAGCGGTAGCAAAACAATTCAATATTTCGAGAGAAGATCAAGATGAGTTTGCTTTTCAATCGCACAACAAAGCCTTGAAAGCACAAGCTGAAGGAAAATTTGATAGCCAAATTGTTCCGATTACTGTTGAGCAAACTTTTATCAATGAAAATGGTAAAAAAGAAACCAAATCGTATGTAGTCACTAAAGATGAAGGTCCTAGAGCTGGTACTTCATTGGAAGCCTTGGCAGGATTACGTCCTGTTTTTGCTGCCGATGGAAGTGTAACCGCAGGTAACTCCTCGCAAATGAGTGATGGTGCAGCTTTCGTTTTAGTAATGAGCGAAGAAATGGTAAAAGAATTAAACATTCAACCTATTGCCCGTTTGGTAAACTTTGCTTCTGCAGGGGTTGAACCAAGAATTATGGGAATTGGTCCAGTAAAAGCGATTCCAAAAGCCTTAAAACAAGCAGGATTAACACTAAATGACATCGATTTGATTGAGTTGAATGAAGCATTTGCTTCTCAAGCTTTAGCAGTAACTAGAGAACTCAACTTAAATCCTGACATCATCAACGTAAACGGAGGAGCAATTGCTTTAGGTCACCCTCTAGGTTGTACAGGTGCTAAACTTTCGGTTCAATTATTTGACGAAATGAAACGTAGAGGTAACAAATACGGAATTGTTTCTATGTGCGTAGGTACAGGCCAAGGAAGTGCGGGGATTTTTGAGTTAATCTAGAAGAATAAAGAGAATAGAACATAGAATATAGATTTAAACGGAGAAAGATGCGCCATAATTATAAGAATTTAAAAATTTGGCAACTTGGAATAGCAATCGCAAATGATGTTTCGGATATACTTTTAGATTTTCCAAAACACGAAAGATATGATTTGAGTTCTCAAATAAGTCGCTGTTCTGTTTCAATGCCAAGTAATATTGCTGAAGGTTCTTCAAGGACAGATAAATCATTCAGCCATTTTTTAGATCTCTCTCTAGGTTCATCATTCGAACTTATTACTCAATTATTGATTGCATCGCACAGAAATTATATAGACGAAAAACAATTTAACCAATTAGAAATTAAAATAGAAGAATTTCAAAGAATGACAATGGGGTTTCAAAATGGACTGAAATAAAAGTCTATTTTCTTTATTCTATTTTCTATCATCTAAAAAATAAAAAACTATGAACAATAAAACAAGAGGTGGTCAATTCATCGTAAAAGAAACCAAATGCGAAGACATCTTCACCCCAGAAGATTTTAACGAAGAGCAATTAATGATGCGCGACTCTGTAAAAGAGTTTGTAGACAAAGAATTATGGCCTCATAAAAATCGTTTTGAGAAAAAAGACTACGCCTACACTGAAGAGTGCATGAAAAAGGCTGGAGATCTAGGATTTTTAAGTGTTGCAGTTCCTGAAAATTATGGTGGAATGGGTATGGGATTTGTCAACACTGTATTAGTATGTGATTATATTTCTGGTGCCACAGGATCTTTTTCAACGGCTTTTGGTGCACATACTGGTATTGGTACCATGCCAATTACCTTGTATGGTACTGAGGAACAAAAATTAAAATATGTGCCAAAATTAGCTTCAGGCGAATGGTTTGGTGCCTATTGTTTAACCGAACCAGGAGCAGGATCGGATGCCAACTCAGGAAAAACCAAAGCAGTATTATCTGAAGATGGTACTCACTATAAGATCACTGGACAAAAAATGTGGATTTCTAATGCAGGATTTTGTTCTCTTTTCATTGTTTTCGCTAGAATTGAAGATGATAAAAACATTACAGGTTTCATTGTAGAAAACGATCCTTCTAACGGAATTACAATGAATGATGAGGAACACAAATTAGGTATTCGCGCCTCATCAACACGTCAAGTGTTTTTTAACGAAACCAAAGTTCCAGTAGAAAACATGCTTTCTGAACGAGGAAATGGCTTCAAAATTGCCATGAATGCCCTAAATGTTGGACGTATCAAACTTGCTGCAGCATGTTTAGATGCTCAAAGAAGAGTTATCTCTGGTAGTGTAAACTATGCTAATGAAAGAATGCAATTCAACACTCCAATTGCACAATTTGGAGCAATCAGATCAAAATTAGCTGAAATGGCAACTTCTTGCTATGCTGGAGAAAGTGCAACGTATAGAGCTGCCAAAGACATTGAAGATAGAATCATTGAAAGAGAATCTAATGGAGCTTCACATCAAGAATCCGAATTAAAAGGCGTTGAAGAATATGCTATTGAGTGTTCTATCTTGAAAGTAGCCGTTTCTGAAGACATTCAAAATTGTTCTGATGAAGGTATCCAAATTTTTGGGGGTATGGGATTCTCTGAGGATACTCCTATGGAAAGTGCTTGGAGAGATGCGCGTATTGCACGTATTTACGAAGGCACCAACGAAATTAACAGAATGTTATCAGTAGGTATGTTGATCAAAAAAGCAATGAAAGGTCACGTTGATTTGCTTGGACCAGCCTCTGAAGTACAAGCTGAATTAATGGGTATTCCTTCATTTGACGTACCTGATTATTCTGAATTATTTGCCGAAGAAAAAGAAATGCTTGGCAAATTGAAGAAAGCTTTCTTAATGGTTGCTGGTGGTGCCGTTCAAAAATACGGTCCTGATTTAGAAGGGCACCAACAATTGTTAATGAATGCTGCAGATATTCTGATTGAAATCTATATGGCAGAAAGTACCATTTTAAGAACCGAAAAATTAGCCAAATCCAAAGGTGAAGCTGCAGTTAAAGAACAAATTGCTATGGCGCAATTGTATTTATACAAAGCTGTAGATACCGTTTTCCTAAAAGGTAAAGAAGGTATTGTATCTTTTGCCGAAGGCGATGAACAACGCATGATGTTAATGGGACTTCGTCGTTATACGAAATACAACAACATGCCAAATGTGGTTGGTTTAAGAGAAATTATAGCCTCCAAACTAGTAGCTGAAAACGCTTACTGTTTCTAATATTTTTTTTTAGTTTTTATTTGTTTAAAAAAGTCGGCTTGTGTGGTACAAGTCGGCTTTTTTTAATCAAAAAAATGCCTGTTACTTCAACTTAGATAATGTTCGAAAACAAAGATAAAAACTAATCAAAGTGAGTAGTGATGCTAGGAAAAAAGGAGCACCCGGAAGAAAAACTGGGCTATTTTTTGCAGTGGCATATGCAAATAGATTGGTCATAATCAAGGGACCAAATACACCACACAAACTCATTAAACTGGTTAAGGCTCCTTGCAACTCGCCTTGTTCATTAGCAGGCACTTGATTCGATATCACTCCTTGAATACTAGGCCCAGCAATACCACCAAGACAATAAGGAATCAAAAATAAAAACAGCATCCAACTTGAAGTTGCACAACCAAACAACAGCAATCCAAGCGCCGAAAAACTCATACCTAAATAAATTGCTTTTACTTGACCAAGACGTGGAATTAATTTTCGGATTAAAAAACCCTGAACAAAGGCAACCAATACCCCAACCACTGCCAAAGAATAGCCTACCGTTTCAGCGGTCCAGCCAAATTGAAACATTGTATAAAACGACCAATTGGACTGTACTGCATGTGATGCGATAAAGGTCAGAACTAAAGAAGTAACCAAACTCGAAATAATGGGATATTTTTTAAGTTTTAAAAGTGAACCAATAGGATTAGCGCGTTTCCATTCAAAAGGACGACGATGAGCTTTGCTAAGTGATTCTGGCAAAATAAAAAAACCATACAAAACATTAAGCAAGGTTAAACCCGCTGCTATTAAAAAAGGGACATGAGTACCCCACTTACTGCTAATCCCTCCAATAACTGGACCTATGATAAATCCTAGTCCAAAGGCAGCTCCAATAAGTCCAAAGTTTTGGGCGCGTTTTTCAGGTGTGCTTATGTCAGCAATGTAGGCAGTTGCCGTACTAAAACTTGCTCCCATGATACCAGCTATTATTCTTCCCACAAAAAGCCAAATAATAGAGGGCGCATAAGCATGTAAGATATAATCTAAACCCAATCCAAACAAAGACAACAACAATATAGGTCTTCGACCGTATTTATCGCTTAACCCTCCTAAAATAGGAGAAAACAAAAACTGCATAATGGCAAAGGAAAACACCAACCATCCTCCATATTTGGACGCTTCATTTACATCAAGCCCTGTAAGATCTTCTATTAATTTAGGAACAATCGGAATAATGATACCTAATCCAATTACGTCTACCAAAACGGTTATGAAAATAAAAAACAAAGCTTTGTTAGATGCGGTCAACATTTGTAATTGGAATAAGAAAACCCGTTAAAATCCTGGTCTGTATTTATTTATATTCTTGAAATTTCTACTTATAAAATCAAAAGCAGCATTCATAACGCCTCCCATCGATTTAGCATTTTTAAAATTAATATCATGAGTATAGTCAAAAATCCCCATTTTGAGTTGATTTACGTGTTCAATAGGAGCAATTGGATCGTTTGACATAATTTGAACCAATCGTTTGATGCGATTTTCATAAGATTTTATTCTTTTGGCCATAGCCGAACGTTCTTCATACTTGTACTGCTCGATGGAACTTTCTTGTAATTTGTCTTTTACCAATTTTACCATTGGATAGTTTTCTTTAAAAAACTGAGGACGATACACTTTAAAATTTCCTTCGTAGGTTTGTTGATCAAAATCGATGGCACGAATTCGATACACTACTTGATCAAAATCGTGTGTAGGTACTATCACATAGTTATAAGCTCGCATATCACCCAACAAACGAATCATACAGCGTTCATTAAACTTAACAAATTCCTTAGCAATTTGCGCTTTGGCCGTTTCAGAACAATCTTTCAACAACGACTTCATAAAAACATCACCTGGAATCCCCATTATATGTTCTTCTACAAGCGTATCACCATACACCAAAAAATTTATTTTATCTGGAGACAAAATATGCTCAAATTCCAACCCATAAACCCTTGATGCATCTGCTTTTTTTACATAAAAATGAGTGTAATTATCATTAAGAATGTTTCTTACTTTTACTCGAAAAGGTTTGGAATTCCCAAAAGTACAATAGTCAATAGAATCAATATTGAGGTACTTAATAATATTAGTATTTCCATCTGAATGCAATAAGGAATAGATTTTCATTAAAGTTAAATCTATTTCCGCTCTTTCAAATTCGTTATAATATACTCGAATCCAAAGGGTATCATTATCATTTTTATCAAATACGTTGATTGCTCCAGAAAAGCGCAACAAGTCGTCATAAGAAATAGGCACTTTGGATATTCGTTCAAATCGTTCCAAATATTCCATTAAAGGCTTATTAATTGGGTAAGTAGGTTTTTTAAAAACCATTAATGGCTCACTCATAGGTATTTTTTTTGCAAATTTAAGTGTTTTTAAGGCTAAATATGCATTTAATTTACCTTATACACATGCTTCACTACTTCATAAATTAAAATTCTAATGGATTATTTCTATTTCAATAAATGTAGACCATATCCTTACTTTATACTACTTGAAACCTCAAAAATAGAGATATTAAAAAATTATTGATTTTATATTTTTAACAAAGAATAATAAGAATTTATAACAAAAAAATGAATAAAAACAACACTTAACTAATTGACAACAAAGTAATAACAAAATTTTAACAACACCGCTTTAACTTTATTCTCATCTTTGCAGTGTAATAAACTGGTTATTTATTATTTGGTTTTGGTTAGTTATAAAAATGCCGATGTCTTTGGATGTCGGCATTTTTTGTTAGGCTTCATTTAGAAAGGAAAGCACTGCGGTGTTAAAGGCCAAGGGTTGCTCAACATTCACCACATGACCACATTTTTCTATAACAAAAAGCTTTGAAGAGCGATAGTGATTTTCGACTACTTTTCGAACCGAAGGCAAAAACATATAATCTTCTTCTCCCATGATGTAAAGTGTTGGGATATTCAATTCTACTTGTCGGAACCACTTCAGCACAGGATTGATTTCGGCTGTGAGTTTAAACCATTTTATAAATTCTTTTTGGTATAATTTCTTAGCTTCATTGATAAACAATACTCTCGACTGCTTATGACTTTTCTTGGGCATAATCACGAAAGCAAAAAAGCGATATAATACCAAATAAGGCAATACATATTTGAAGGCATTACCCAAACGCATTAAAATTTGAGAACGGAAATTCATTTTCAAAATGGCACCTCCCAAAATCATACTTTGCACTTTTTGAGGATACATTTCTGCCAATTGACGAATCAAAATTGTACCTAATGAAATACCTACAAAATGAGAACGTTCAATTTTCAAATGCTCTAAAACTTCCACAATATCATTAGCCAAAGCCGAAAAAGTATATTTCTGTGTAAAAGCCGATTTCAGGGTTGGTTTAGATTCTCCATGCCCTCTGAGGTCCAAAAGCAAAACATTGTACTGTTTTTGAAAATCTCGAATTTGCTTAAACCATATCGACGAGCTTCCTCCTGCACCATGGACAAAAGTTACCCATTGTGTACTTGTTTCATTCTTGTAGATAGTATAATTAAGCATTCGTTAGTTTTTTTTGTAAAAATAGAATAATAATTTTAAAAGCCAATTCAATGTATTGAAATTAGCAAATCAAATACAAATTACTAACTAACAACAACTTAAACATTCAAAACTAACTCTTGTCTTAATTCTTTAAAATAAGAAAGCGCCTTCAACAATCGGCTGCCGTGCCAAGAGAAATACTCGCCATCAACTAAACGTATTTTGGCGTTTGGAAAAAAGGAAATGAATTCGGATAAATCATCATTCTTAAAAGGATAAGGTTCCGAAGAAAGCAACACCAAATCAACAGCATCAAATCGGGTTGACGAATCAACAGCAATTTTCGGATAACGGGATTGCGTTCCGAAAAAATTATCGAATCGATTCAAATGTAACAACTCGTTTATAAAAGTACCAGATCCTGCCACCATATAAGGCTTTTTCCATATAAAATAGGCTACTTTTTGAACAGGAATGGTTGCAATAAAAGTCGTAAAATCAGCCAAGGCCAAATGGATACTTTCATTCAAAATTTTGGCTTCGGCAGTTGTATCGAAAAGCAATCCAAAATCGGTAATCATTTGTAAATTATCTGCAATCGTAGCTACATTGGTCACCCAAACTGGCGCAATTGCAGAAAGTTCTTGCACCATTTCTAGTGTATTTTCTTCTTTGTTGCAGATAATGATATCAGGTTGTAAGGCTTTGATTTTATCAAAATGAACCTGTTTGGTTCCTCCTACTATTTTCTTGGTTTTAAAAAAATGCTTTGGATGCACACAAAACTTGGTAATTCCAACAATTTGGTCTTCTAATCCTAAATCAAACAACAACTCTGTTTGTGAAGGAACCAACGAAACAATTCGACGAGGTGTCGATCCAAAAAAATGAGAAGTACCGATTTGATCTGTTAGTTGTTTCATATTGTTTGAATTTAACTGCAAAAAAATTAACCACAAAGAGCACAAAGATTTACACAAAGTCCACAAAGAAAAAAAACTTCAATGAACTTATCTAAATGGTTGAAAAAATTAACCACAAAGTTCGCAAAGGTTTACGCAAAGGACACAAAGTTTAACATAATAGCTTTGTGTAACTTCGTGACTTCTTAGTGTTTCTTCGTGTTAAAATATTTAACCACAAGGGCCATAAGGATTTACGCAACGGTTCAACAAACAATATTAAACTTTTAAACCCTAAACTTTAAACATTTAACCTAAGAATCTCCTCCATTTCCTGTTGCATTTTCAAAGCTTCTGCTCTTGCAACTTCGGCAAAATCTTCTTTGTTCGAAGCGTAAATAATTGCGCGAGACGAGTTGATCAACAAACCAACTTGACTATTCAATCCGTATTTGCAAACCTCAGACAAACTGCCTCCTTGTGCGCCAACACCAGGAACCAACAAAAAGCTATCAGGTACGATTTTACGAATCTCGGTAAAGTATTCTGCTTTGGTGGCGCCAACCACATACATCAAGTTATGACTGTTTTTCCACGATTTTGAGGTTTCCAAAACCTGTTTGTACAATTCTGTACCATTTACCGATAAGGTTTGAAAATCAAAAGCGCCTTCGTTAGACGTCAAGGCCAACATTATGGTGTGTTTGTTTTCGAAAGCCAAAAATGGCTCCACCGAATCTTTCCCCATATACGGCGCTACCGTTACACTTTCAAAGTTCAAATCCTCAAAAAAGGCCTTGGCATACATTGAAGACGTATTCCCAATATCGCCACGTTTTGCATCCGCAATCGTAAAGAGTTCAGGATAATTAGCATTGATGTATTCGATGGTTCTTTGCAACGACTGCCAACCTTTTATGCCATACGCTTCAAAAAAAGCCGTATTGGGTTTGTAGGCCACACATAAATCGTGCGTGGCATCGATAATGGCTTTATTGAATTCGAAGATTGGATCTTCTGTTGCTAATAAATGAGAAGGTATTTTATTCAAGTCAACATCTAAGCCTACGCATAGGAAAGACTTTTTTAATTGGATTTGTTCTAGTAATTGTTGTGTAGTCAAAACAGTAGTTGTTTATTGTTTGTAGTTTATTGTTGTTGGCAAAATTCGCAAAGTTTTTTTCAAAGTTCGCGACCTGTTAAAAAAAATGCCAAACATTTCAGTATGGCATCTTTTCTATTATCTTAATACTTAATACTTAGTACTTAATACTTGGTTAATTAAAAAACCTCGCTAGCTTCTTTCAGTTTTTCCATATTGTTCACCAATTGTAATTCGGCCACAATTTTCTGAATATCACCGTTCATAATATTACCCAAATCATATAACGTCAAACCAATTCGGTGATCTGTTACACGACCTTGAGCGTAATTATAAGTACGAATTTTAGCAGAACGGTCACCTGAACTCACTTGCGAAGTACGTTTTGAAGCGTCTTCGGCTTGTTTTTTAGCCAATTCCATTTCGTACAAACGAGAACGCAATACGTTCAACGCCTTGTCTTTATTTTTATGTTGTGATTTTTGATCCTGACATTGCGCTACCAATCCAGTTGGAATGTGCGTCAAACGAACAGCAGATTTCGTTGTATTTACCGACTGTCCACCAGGTCCTGACGAACAGAAAAAGTCCACACGAACATCATTCATATCAATTTGCACATCAAATTCCTCTGCTTCTGGAAGCACCATAACCGTTGCTGCCGAAGTATGCACACGTCCTTGGGTTTCTGTTTGAGGTACGCGCTGCACACGGTGTACACCTGCTTCAAATTTTAAAGTTCCGTATACATCCTCACCTGTCACTTCAAAAATAATCTCTTTGAAACCACCTGAAGTTCCTTCGTTCATATCAACCACAGAAGTTCTCCAACCTCTACTTTCGCAATACTTCGTATACATACGGAACAAATCCCCTGCAAAGATACTCGCTTCATCTCCCCCAGTACCCGCACGGATTTCGACCATTACGTTTTTCGCATCTTCAGGATCTTTTGGAATCAACATGAATTTGATTTCATCCTCCAATTGTGGCAAACGTTCTTTGGCTTCTTCCAACTGCATTTTGGCCATTTCTACCATCTCGGCATCACTCCCATCGGCAATTATCTCATTGGCTTCATCAATATTAGCCAAAACGATGATGTATTCTTCTCGTTTATCAACCAAAGCCTTAATACTCTTGTATTCTTGATTGAGTTGTATATAACGTTTTTGATCGGCAATTACATCCGGCTGAATAATCAAATCGGAAATTTCATCGAAACGTTGCTTTACATATTGAAGTTTATCTAACATTGTATATCCCTTTATTTTGGACGGCAAAATTACAAAAAAGAAAGCAATTTACAGAAACCCTTTTTCAGTTTTTTTAGGAGCTATTTCCTGCTGTCCGCTATATCTGTGGCTCTGAACCCCAGAGCCACAGGATGCCGCTCCCATCAGGGCTAGAAACGGTAACACAACACGAATCGAAATTCCAAATTCCAATAATTAGGACTTTAGAAACAAACAATAATCTACAAGTTAAAAGCTACTACAAACAATTAATAATAAAACAACAATCATAAAAAACAATTGTTTTTGTAGTTAATTTTTTATAATTTTAAAAAACTTGAAAGCGAAACAACTTTTCATTATTAGTTTGAATAATTGTTGAATGCAAAAAATTTATTTCTAGCAAAAACAAATTAATCCTCATTTTATAAGTTATTCAATGGAAAAGAGTAAATGACTGAAACATCTTTGAATAGTGCAAGCAACCTATGTAACATACCAAAAACTAAAGAACCTTTATACCTAAAATCAAAAATAATAATGAATCAAGAGAACAAAAACCGTAATTATAGATTTTTCCTATTCTTGTTGTTAATCACATTCCTTCTTTCCATAAATAGTCATGCTGAGGAAAAAAAATTCTCTATAGAAAAGTATAAACAAATAGGATTAGTATGGGGCTTATTAAAGTACCATCACCCAGAGATAAGTAATGGAAAACACAATTGGGATTTAGAGTTTATTAAATTAATAAATAATAGCGAAAAAATTGAAAATCAAGTCAATTTGAATGATTTTCTTTTAAATTACATTACCAATTTAAATACCAAATCAGAGATAAAAAAAATTAATGTAAAACAATTATTTCTCAAAAATGTTGATTATGAATGGATAGATTCTACAGTATTTGGTGACAAATTAACAAATTTGCTTTTATCAATAAAAGAGAATGGAAACATAAAAAACTATTATTGCTCGAGTAGAAAATTGTCTAATATGTTATCCTTTGAAAACGAAGTAGGGTTTAAGGACTTTAACTATACAATTAAAAGTCATAGATTACTTTTACTATATAGCTTTTGGAATGTAATGCAATATTGGAATGTCAATAAATATTTAATGGATGAGAAATGGTCAGCTTGCCTGGATGAAATGACAAAAGAATTCACTGATTGTAAAACAAATTTAGAATTCGAAATTCTTAAATCAAAACTGATTTCTAAATTAAATGATTCACATTCCTATTTTTTTTCTTCTGTAGTATTTGATTCATTGTTAAAGTACAAACCGGTATTTTCAGTAAAATCTATAAACGATTCATTACTTATTAATTCGATATACAACATTTCATTGGCAAAAAAAGATGATATCGAGTTAGGCGATGTTATTGTTAAAATAAATGGGGAAAATATTAAAACAATTACGAATTTGAAATTAAAATCGCTGCTTTCAGTTTCAAATTCAAACCGCTTAAAAAGATTTAGCAATTGGTTATTTTTCAACAACATTGATTCAATCAATATTGATATTGTTAAGAAAAATGGAAAGCGAATAAATCAATATGTCCATCTTTATCACAAGTATATTGATGAGCAACCTGTCTATTTGGAGACGAAAAACAATAATACATGGTCTTTTATTAATCCCGATATTGCCTATATAAATCTTGAACAAATAACTAAAAAAGAACTAAGTAGTGCATTTAAACAAATATCCAATACAAAAGGTTTAATTTTGGATTTAAGAAATTACCCAAAAGATATTTCAATTGAAGATTTAGCAGATTTTCTTTACCCAGAAAGGAAAGAATTTATAAAAGTACTTTTTCCAATTGTAAATACACCTTCTTATGGCGAATACGATGGAGATGCCCCGTTAAAAAAATTAATAAATCCATTTCAACTTGGAAGCAATAATCCTGATTATTACAAAGGAAAAGTGATACTTTTAGTAAATATTAGCACAATGAGTAAAGCGGAATATTTCGGAATGGCAATACAACAGGCACCAAATTGCATAACCATTGGTGAACAAACATCGGGTTCAGTGATGAATATTGTAAGTTTTACATTGCCAGATAAATCTGTAGTTAATTTTACGGGACTAGGAGCATTTTACCCAAATGGTGAAGAAGTCCAAAGAAAAGGACTTCGTATAGACTATTGTGTAAAAGAAACTGTAAAAAACTATGACCCTGAATTATACATCAAAGAGGCTATAAGGATAATTGAAAATTAGCATAATAGATAAATAGTCAAAAAATTATAAAGTAAGACTCGACTTTTCAACTTACACACTTTGTGGATAGTGTCTAAAAAAGAAAAAAGTAAGTAATTTTTTACTTTTGTTTATTCAAAACATCGGGATTGACAATTACAAACTCAGTTCTTCTATTCTCCTGATGTTCTTCAGAAGTGCAATTGATACCATTACTACAAGTATTTACTAATTCAGTCTCACCAAATCCCTTGGCTGTGATTCTTGAAACATCAATACCTTGACTTACAATCCAGTTTTTAGAAGAGATAGCTCTTTTGTTAGACAATGTGAGATTATACGCATCACTTCCTCTACTATCTGTATGAGAACCCAAACTAATTTTCACTTTCGGATATTTCTTCATTACGGACACTACTTTTTGAAGTTCAATTTGAGCATCAGGTCTGATGTAAAATTTATCCAAATCAAAATATATAGGATTTATTTTAATCATTAACTTGCCACGAACTAATGCGAATTCATCAGAGGTTAAAAATAAATCAAGCCCTAACTCTAAGTCCGCCTTATTGTTAGTGACTATGATTTTTTCATCAACAGTATAATTTTCTTTTTTTCCGGTAATTTTATAGGAGGCATCACAATCAAGAGTAAAATTAAAAACAGCCCTTTCATCTGCAACAATACTATCTAACTTGATTCCTTTACTATCAAACAAAGTGACAAGAGCTCCGGGCAACAGTTGTTGCGTATCTTTATCTTTTACGACCCCTTTAACAATTTGCTTGCATTTTAAAACAATTGGATTACTGATTTCCTCGAAATAATAGATATCATCATCACCTTTTCCTCCATCTCTGTTTGAAGAAAAATAGCCTGTTTTTTCATTATTCTTGAATACAAGTGCAAAATCATCTTTACTACTATTCAACGGTAGCCCAAGATTTGAAGCTTTCTCTACTCCAATTTTATTTTTGATTTTAGTAAAATAAATGTCTAACCCTCCAAAATTTTCTTGCATTCCATCAGACGAAAAATACAAAATATCATCATGATCAATGTATGGAAACATTTCACTTTTAACCGTATTCACATTTGGCCCTAAGTTAAAAGGCTCTCCATAGGTACCATTTTTATTAATATCCACTCCCCAAATATCAGTTAGTCCATAGGTCCCAGGTCTATTTGATGTAAAAAACAATTGCGTGTCTGTTGCGTTTAACGAAGGATGTCCACAATCAAAATAATCACTATTAAAAGGTAATTTAACGATGTTGGTCCAATTTCCTACACTATCAATATCCGCTTTGTACAATTGGATTAACACCCAACCTTTAGCATCTTTTTTGATTCTATTATTAGTATAATTATCTCTCGAAAAATAGACTGTTTTCATATCTTTAGTGAAAGAGACATTCGATTCATGCATTTTGCTGTTTACTTCCTTTGAAAAAAATTCTGAATTAATGAATTCACCCGATGGAGTAATCATGGCCTTATATAAATCTAGATAAGGTTGGTTGTTGGTGCTCCATTTCCTGTTTCTTGATCCTTTTACTTTTTTAGATGAAGCATAAATAGCCTCATCCGTACCATAAAACGTTACGCCAAAATCAGAATATTTTGTATTCGCTTCAATGTTTTTAATTGTATAATTTTTATTTTGAGAATAAGTAGAATAAAATAAAAGAAGTATCAAAATGCTTGCTAACTTTTTCATAAATAGATTTTTTTGAATAAATACAATGAGATCTAATTCCATATCCAATCAATTATAATGGATTTTATTTTCTTGCAAAATCAACGATGGTTTACCCATGTTTTAGTGTCACCTTAAAAAAATCGAGGGCTTTTAACTTTCTTTTTATTCAAATCAAACAAAAGAATAATCTCGTGCGATCCCGAGTTAAACTGCCCAAAATTGGTTGTTGTATAATCATAAGCATAGCCAATTCTGATGTCTTGATTAACATAGAATCCAACCATTGCACTTATGGAATCATCTAAACGCACAGATAAGCCTAATTCTACTTTTTGAACTAAAAGATTCATAGACAAATCCACAGAGAGTGGAGCTCCTGGAGCCGCTTTAATCATCGCAGAAGGTTTTAATTTTAAGTTTTCATCCAAATCAAAAACATACCCTGAGGTAAGAAAATAATGTGTTTTTTCTGAAGCCGTTGAAACAATTCCGTTTTTCTTATCCAGATATCTAGTTTCAATAAAGTTAGGCACTGATAATCCCGCATAAAAATGGTCATTATAATACAAGATACCTACTCCAAAATTAGGAGCCGTCATATTTATCGGTACATTTAGAGGATCTTGATCAATCGTAGTAAACTCCCTTACATTCAAAAAAGTAGCTCCTGCTTTGATTCCAAAAACTAATTTATCTTCTTGAGATAAATGTAATGTATATGAAAAATCAGCGTAGACATTGTCTTCTTTTACAGGGCCTATTTGATCATGAATTACAGAAAATCCTATCCCAACATTTTTACCAACAGGCCCATGGATTGAAAAAGTGGCTGTTTTGGGTGCACCATCCACTCCTACCCATTGGGTTCGTCCTAAAAGGCCAATACTTGTAACCCCTCTTGAACCCGCATAAGCTGGATTTAAAATATTCATATTGTACATGTATTGCGTGTATTGAGGATCTTGCTGGGCATACATGGTATTTGCCCACAAAATGAAAATAAAGAATCGAATAAGCAAATTATTTTTTTTCATATCATTGATTTAAAAATTACAAGAAGGAGAGGCTTAGAAACACCCCTCCTATTTCCTATTGTTTTTTTATTTTTTCAAATAAACCCAGCCTGTTTGCGGTTTTCTTTCATTATTATTAAAATAAATAGTGTAAAAATAAGTGCCTGCAGGGAGTAATTCTTTAGAGAAATTCCATCGCCCTGTTGAATAACCATCCCACCATAATGGGGTTGAAAACTTATCGCCATTGTGTTTGTATTGGTACACAATGTTGCCATATCTATTGACAATTTCCATACTGAAGTTAGGATAAAGAACCTGTAAATGCTCTATTTCAAAAACATCATTGATTCCGTCACCATTAGGAGTAAATCCTTCTGCTAAGACTAAAGCTACTTCTGGCTCTAGTGTTACACTCGCTTGGTCATCTTCCTGAGGGATATTGTTTTTGGGAGTAGAATCTGTATCCAATTCATTGGCAGCAACCACTTCGGCACTATTTGTGAAAACCCCTACTGGGTTAACATAGGCTTTTATTTTTAGGGTTTGAACTCTATTAATTCCTATGTTGCCCACTTTCCAAATTCCGGTAGTCGTCTCATAAGTTCCTATGGTTGATTGCGCACTTATGAATTTAAATCCATTAGGTAGCACGTCCTTGACTTCAACTCCTGTGGCTTTACTAGGCCCTCTATTAGTAAGGGTAATGGTGAATTCAACTTCACTTTCTGCCTTTGGTTTCAAATTATCAACTGTTTTAGTCAATTCTAAATCAACTACTGCAATTGGAGTGGTTCCGATACAACTCTTATTATTACTTGCATTGTTATCTGTTTGTTGCAATGATTTGATAGTTGCACAATTCAAATAATCACCAGATTCTTTCACAATCACATCGATGATTAAGATTTCTGTTTCCCCGTTTAGGATTTTATTGATTTTCCAATCTCCAGTTAAGTAGTCATATACTCCTTTTGTTGAACTATAATTGGTAAATGTATAGCCGGACGGGAGCAAATCTGAAACAATAATATTTGTGGCATCAATAGTTCCATTATTTGTCAATTGAATTTCAAAAGAAATTTCTGAGTTGACTTTTGGAGATGTGTTATTGGTAAGAATTGTTTTAACAATTGCCAAATCAACCGTCTGATTAGGCGGAGCCGAAGCGCAAGCATAATCATCTTCGGTAGCGATACTGTTGCCTGGTGTCGAATCAATATCAGGTTCGTTGGCTTTGGTAATTTCAGCACAATTGTTGTAATTACCACTTGCTAAAACTTTGGCATCCACTAATAAAATAGCAGGATTTCCTACTTCTACAAAACCTACTTTCCATAATCCTGTTTTTGGATCATACGTACCAATTGTGGAACTGTAGGTTACAAATTTATATCCTGAAGGAATCAGATCAACTACCTCAACTCCAGTTGCTTTCGTTGGACCACCATTCAAGACTCTGACTTCAAAAGTAATTACATCTCCAACAGAAGGATTGGTTATATTTCCAACAATTGCTTTGGTTAAACTTAAATCGATGTTTGCCGTAGGAAAAATTGAAACACTACCCCTATTGTTGCTGAGATTAGAGTCTGATTGATCTGCTTTAACAGCGCTTGTGGTGTTGGTAATCGTAGTGTCATAGGTACCAAAATTTACTTTTGCTTGTAGTGTCAGCGTTGCGCTTTCCCCATTTGCTAAATTTCCGATTGTCCATAATCCCGATCCGTTGTTATAAACTCCTGCAGAGACTTGGTCGCCCACATAAGTAACCCCAACAGGTAATTTATCAATTAAACTGACATTAGTGGCATTGCTTGCCCCATTATTTACTACTTTAATGGTGTAAGTGATGACATCAGCTTCATTTGGTCTAGTATTGTTAACCGTTTTGGTTACCGCCAAGTCTAAACTTGTAACCGTTATTGACTCCATAGCATCGTCAACGGTAGCGTTTGTGTCAAATTGATCTTGCGTATTCGAAACCGTATTTATCAAAACATTCCCACCTTGATCAGCAGCAACTAAGGCTTTTATTTCTATGGATCCTTTTTCTCCAGGTTGAAGGGTACCTATAGTCCAATTCGGTGTGTTCCAAACCCCAATTCCGGGTGTTGCCGCAACTAATTGTAATCCAACAGGCAACTGGTCTTTAACTACTAAATTAGTGACTAAAGTCGTACTTTTATTTGTAACCGTAACGGTGTAGGTCACAATATCTCCAACATTTGGTGTTGCATTATTGACCACTTTTGTCAAAATTATATCGGCTCCATTTTTGACATTGATTGTTTCGATTAAATCATCTCCTAAACTTGAAGGATCTGACTGATTCCCTTTGGCTGCTGTTGTTTTGTTTATAATAGTTTTACCGGCGGAGCCTGAATTTATGGTAACGTCAATATTTAGTGTTTTTGTAGCACCATTAGCCAGATTCCCTACTGTCCAAATTCCGGAACCGTAATTATAATCTGCTCCTTGATTATTGGATACATAAGCTATTCCTAAAGGTAAAATATCTACTAGAGAAACGCCTGTGGCATCGCTTGGCCCATTGTTAGTGACTTTTATGCTGTAGGTAATGGTTTCTCCTTCACTAGGATTTGGATTACTAACTGTTTTCTCCGTGATGAGATTCGCACACGTAACAATAATAGGTTCCGTTAAATCATCTCCAACTGTCGTAGGATCCAATTGATCAGCAACTGCAGCTGTTGTAGTATTAATTATCGGAGATTGAGTAATTGTCCCAACTGCTGTAACTTTAGCATTAATTACTAAAATTGCAGAAGATTGATTGTTCAAATTACCTATAGTCCATTGTCCTCCTGAGTAGGTATTTACTGTACCGCCTGTAGCAATATGAGATACATAAGATGTCCCTGCAGGTAAATTATCTTGCAAAATTACATTGGTAGCTAGACTTGGTCCCTTATTTACCACTGAAATTGTGTATTGAACAATGTCTCCAAAATTTGGTGTTGGATTATCAACGGTTTTCGTAGTGATTAAATTAGTAACACCTACGGGTGAAATGGTTACATCTGATTGATCTATCTCGCCAGGCGTATGGTTTCCGTGAATAATTCCATTTGGATCTAATTGATCCACTTTGGTTATTTCAGCCACATTGGTGTAGTTTCCGCTTGCATTAATTCTTGCAAATACAGTTAATGTTGCACTTGAAGCATTGGAAAGATTTCCTAGAGTCCATAAACCATTGGCTTCATTGTAAACCCCGTTACTTGCGGTAGCCGTTATAAAAGCATAACCACTTGGCAATTTGTCTACGATACTTATTCCTGTGGCATCACTAGGTCCATTGTTTCTTGCCGAGATTAAAAATTCAATGACATCGCCTGATTTATAAGGTGCCGCTGTAACAATTGATTTGGTTACTACCAAAGAAGACAATCCATTTAGAGTATCTGTATCGGTTTGTGCATTATTACTAGGATTAGGGTCCGCCACATTAGTGGAACTAGCACTCGCCGCATTAACAATTGTACCCGTAAAATCACTTGGTACTGCAATAGTTACCGTATAAGTAACTTGTTCTCCAACTGCCATTGTGGCTATGGTAGCGTTACTTGAAGTCAAATCGCCTGTTCCAGAAGTATTAGAAAGGGCTACATTTCCTGTAGCAACAGCTCGCCAAGTGGCAGCTGCTTGCAAGATTGGATCGGTAATATCATCGAGAACTACTACATTGGTTGCACTAGCTGGTCCATTGTTTTTTACAGTGATCGTATAAACATTGTTTGTTCCGGGAATATATTTCTCTTTATTATCAGTTTTGGTCACAATCAAATCCGCTTGAGGAATCATTCTGATCGTAATTAAACTGGCATTGGAACGATTTCCTTCATCGTCTTTTACTGTATAGCTGATTGGGGTTGGATCAGTGATGAATCCTGGATTTGGAGTAAATGTTACTTTTCCATTGACTAAATCCACATTCCAAGTACCTTCACCTGGAATGGAGAAACTGGTAAGATCTCCCGAGGCATCAAAAGTACTATTTGTTGCATTACCTGGATTTACTAAACTCACTGTTGTTAATGCGATTAGATCCCCGGTAATATCATTAGCCGTTACAGTAACAACTACAGGTACATTAATTGGATTTCCAACTGATAAATCGGCCGAAGTTACTGGAGCATAATCAAAAGTAATAGTCGCTAGATTAGAAATATTATTTTCATTATCGCGAATAGTATAGCGAATTATTGGAGGATCTAATTGAAATCCAATTTCAGGGATAAATGTTACGTTTCCATTTACATCAGCAATATACCGACCTACACCTGAAACTGCAACTTCTTTGGGCGAAATTTGAATTCCTGCTAGTACACTAGTGGCGTCTAATGTTATGGAAGTTACATCTACCAAATCACCAGTAGTGTCATTTGCTGCCACGTTAATTGTTATGGATGTGCCCACTACACCTGCGATACTGTTTTTATCATTTTGCGCCACAGGGACATAATCTATGGTTACAATTGCAGTATTTGATACATTTCCATCATTGTCCTTTATTGTATACAAAACAGGAGTAGGATCTAAATGAAAAGTTGACAAAGGAATAAAACTTATAGCGCCAGTAGTAGGATCAACACTCCATTTTCCTTCGTTTGGAACATCAAAACTTGTGATTTCTCCATTTGAATCTATGACCACTGCAGTAGCACCTGAAGGCTTGATCAAACTAATGGTTGAAGCTACAACTACTCCATCAGGATCAGCATCAGGACCTGAGCCGTTTGTTGCCAAAGGATTTACCGTAACGATACTATTGATCGGATTTCCTATACTCAAATCGTTTATTGCTACAGGCGCAACAATATCATAATCAACTGTAACAGTAGCAATATCGCTCAAGCCAGTTGCAATCTCTATCAGTTTGTAAACCAACGGTGTCGGATCAGCAGTGAAGCCTGGAGAAGGAGTAAATACTATTTCTCCCGTTAGTGGATTGTAATTCCAAACACCTTCACCAGGAACATTTAATGAGATTTCAATACCCGGTGTATTTGGATTCAAATCTATTATAGAATTAATTGAGGTAGGAAGAATAACTCCATCTCGAAGCCTATTATTCACAGATAAGTTTATTGCAGAGGAAGGTAAATTAGTTCGATTACCTCTAATGGTATAATTAACAGCATCTGGTGGCATACTAATTTCTACAGACTCAATCAAATCATCACCAACAATTGTAGGATCTGATTGATTTCCCACTGCAGCTGTGGTTCTATTAGTGATAGTAGTACCTTTAGTACCTACATTAACTTTAACGGTAACTTCAAGTTCAACTGAATTATTTACCGCTAAATTTCCAATACTCCAAATGCCTGTTACTTGATTGTAAATGGTTCCTGGACTTGCTGTATGACTAATATACGTTAACCCAAAAGGAACTATATCTGTTAATTGAACGCCAGTTGCATCTGTAGGCCCATTGTTGTTCGTCACAATAATTCTATACTTGATAGTATCTTCTTCATTCGGATTAGAAGAGGAAATTCCTCTAACCAAAACACTTGCTGCCGTTTTTACAGTGACTAAATTGGCCTCATTTACGGGAGTCACCACCACTTCACTTTGATCATTTTCAAAATTATTGTTGTTTCTGGGGATTGAATTTGGGTCATACTGATCAGACCCTGTTACCTCAGCTACATTATTATAATTTCCAGAACCTAACACTTTTGCGGTTAGTGTCATCGTGGCAGAAGCTCCGCTTGAAAGAGTTCCCACTGTCCAACTACCAGTAGCTACATTGTATGTTGAAGCTACTGGTGGCGCAGCACTTACAAAACTATACCCAGAAGGTAACAAATCTGTAACAACTACATTAGTGGCAGCACTAGGACCGCTATTCGTTACAGTTATTGAGAATACCGCATTAGTTCCCACATTGGGCGAGGCATTAGCTATTGTTTTTATCAAACTCAAATCTGCGATCGACCTTGGTGTTGTGGTTACTGAATTGGTATTATCTGCTGGCGTTTTTTCATTTTCAAAACTACTTACCGATGCCGTATTGGTATAAGCACCTGTAGGATTTACCCTAGCAGTTATCGTTATTGAAATTCTAGCATTTTGGGCTAGATTTCCAATGTTCCAGAGTCCTGTGAGCTTGTTATAACTTCCTGATCCTGTATCACTGATCCAGGTATAGCCGCTTGGCAACAAATCATTGGCACTAACTTGTGTCGCATTACTTGGTCCATTATTCACAACTTCCAGCGTAAAATCTACTAATGATCCTACATCAGGAGTAGCATTATTTACTCGTTTGGTCATCACAAGATCGACTAGTGAAATAGGACTAAAATTCACACTTGAAAAATCGTCTCCTGCGCCGTCATTTGGCGTAGAATCGGGATCCGATTGGTTACTCGTGGCTACTTGAGCTTCATTTAAATAACTACCATTTTTCAAAACCTTAGCTGTAATTTGTAAAGTTTCAGTTGATGAAGCAGCAATGGCTTTTGTAATAGTCCAAACTCCCGAGACATGATTATACAAACCTGTAGTGGGTGATGCACTGACAAATTCATATCCTGAGGGTAATAGATCTGAAATAGTTACTCCAGTGGCATCGCTTGGCCCACTATTAGCTACTTGAATAGTAAATACTACATTATTTCCAACATCTGTTGAAGGAACATTTATCGTTTTCACAACAGACAAATCTGCTTTTTGAACCGGAAAAACAGTAACATCATGTTGATCATTTTCTATAGGATCATTGTTCCCTGGGGTGGAATTACTATCAACTTCGTTCGCTCCAGTTACTTCCGCAATATTATGATAATTACCGGTAGGCAACACAATAGCTCTTACTGTTAACGTAGCACTAGCTCCACTTGTCAAAGTTCCCACAGTCCATGAACCTGTAAGATTATTGTAGGAGCCTGCAGCTGTAGTAGCACTAATAAAGCTAAAACCCGTAGGCAACTTATCTGTAACAACAACTGCTGTGGCACTACTTGGCCCAGCATTGGAAACTGTTACTGTAAAAACAACGGTATTTCCCACAGCAGGAGTACTATTATCCACTGTTTTATTAACACTAAGATCAATTAAAGGACTTCTAGAGGTAGTGATTGCATCTTGATCGTCCTCAGATAAAGTATTGTTGTTAGGGGTAGAATCAATGTCGGTTTCATTAGCTTGCGTTACTTCGGCCACATTAGTATAATTCCCGGTAGGGTTTACAGTTGCTGTAATTACTAAGCTTTGAGTACTTCCTGTGAATATGTTGCCAATTGTCCAAAGACCTGTGCCATTCACATAGGAGCCACTACTTGGAGTAGCACTCACAAAAGTATAACCACTGGGCAATAAATCTTTTACGATTACACCCGTGGCGTCACTAGGTCCTGCATTAGATACTGTAACTGTAAATACCACATTAGTACCCACAGGAGGTGCTACATTATTTACACTTTTTCGCAATGACAGATCAATTAAAGCATTGGGTGTAAGGGTAATTGTTGAATAATCATCGCCTGCTCCATCGTTCGGGGTTGAATCTGGATCAGTTTGATTACTTGCGGTGACTTGGGCAGTATTTTTATACTCATCTGTAGCGCCTGTGAATGCATTTACTTTAGCAAAAACATCTAAATACTCTGTCTTTCCGCTCAATACACTGCCTGACGGCGTCCAATTTCCAGTGATTGGATTGTAATTTCCCGAAGTTGAAGCATAGTTCAGAAAAGTAAAACCTACTGGTAAGAGATCTTTAACTGTAACCGAAGTTGCAGAACTTGGTCCAGAATTAGTTAATGCGAGTGTGAATTTGACGGTATCTCCTGCTCTTGGACTGGTAAAATCTACTGTTTTAATTAGTGACAAATCGGCTATTTCAACAGGAGTTATCGCAACTTGTTGTTGGTCATCTTCTGTCAAATTATTGTTACCTGGAGTGGAATCCGGATCGGATTGATTAGAGAAAACGACTTCTGCTACATTTCTGTAATCTCCAGTAGCATTAATTCTAGCTACAACACTTAATACTTTTGAAGCACCACTATTTATAGTTCCAACATCCCATGATCCGGTAGCTAAAGTATATGTTGTTCCAGTACTAGTATGACTTATGTAAGTATATCCGGAAGGAAGAAAATCTGTAACATTAACTGCTGTTGCGGCACTTGGACCGGCATTACTAACTGTAATTGTAAACGTAACATTAGATCCAACCAAATAAGGTCCTGCATTAATCGTTTTTGTCAAACTCAGGTCTGATTTTTCAACAGGAATTAAGGTTACATCATCTTGATCGTCTTCAGATAAAATGTTATTGTTGGGTGCTGAATCTGAATCGCTTTCATTAGCAGCAGTTACTTCAGCTACATTAGTATATGTTCCCGTTGGATTAACAGTTGCATTTATAACTAAACTTTGAGTGCTTCCAGAATTAATTGAACCTACCGACCAATTCCCAGTTCCATTTACGTAGCTTCCAGCGGTTGCATTGGCACTCACAAAAGTAAAGCCGTTTGGTAATAAATCTTTAACCACAACTCCTGTAGCAATACTAGGACCGGCATTGGAAAGCAAAACTGTAAATACAACATTGGAACCCACTGCTGGCGTACTGTTATTCACTGTTTTGGTCAAAGCTAAATCGATTAATGCGGTAGGTGTCAGTGTAATTGTTGAAAAATCATCACCTGTTCCATCATTAGGCACAGAATCTGGATCTGTTTGATTGCTTGCGGTGACTTGTGCATTATTTCGATATTCATTAGAAGCTCCTGAAGCCGCTTTTACTCTTACAAAAATATCTAAATACTCTGTTTTACCATTCAAAACATTACCTGAAAGTACCCAGTTCCCGTTAGTTGCATTATAATTCCCTGAAGTGGCAGTATAGCTTAAAAAAGTGTAACCTACTGGCAAAAGATCATTAACAACCACAGCAGTGGCTGCACTTGGGCCAGAATTAGTTAAGGCGAGCGTGAATTTTACGGTATCTCCAGCCCTTGGACTAGCTACATCGACTGTTTTGACTAATGATAAATCAGCTATTTGAACGGGAGAGATGACAACTTGTTGTTGATCGTCTTCTGCAAGATTATTATTTCCAGGTGTAGAATCTGGATCAAATTGATTTGAAAACACTACTTCCGCCATGTTTCTATAGTCACCAGAGTCATTTATTTTAGCTATAATACTTAACACTCTTGAAGCGCCACTATTAATTGTTCCCACATTCCATGCTCCGGTCGCTGTATTATATGTTGTACCTGCACTAGTATGACTTACATAGGTATATCCCGTGGGAAGATAGTCTGCAACATTAACTGAAGTTGCAGCACTAGGCCCCGCATTGCTAACAGTTACAGTAAAGGTAACATTATCACCTACCCTGTAAGGACCTCCACTAATTGTTTTGGTCAAACTCAAATCTGATTTTTCAACTGGCACCACCGTTACAGCATCTTGATCATCTTCTGACGAGACATTATTATTAGGCGTTGAATTTGAATCTGATTGTGTAGCGGCCGTAACTTCAGCAACGTTAGTATAATTTCCTGTTGGATTTACGGTTGCATTAACAACTAAGCTTTGTGTACTTCCTGAGTTAATGGTGCCTACCGTCCAATTGCCTGTTCCATTTACATAACTTCCGGTGGTTGCTGTGGCGCTTACAAAAGTAAATCCATTCGGTAATAAATCTTTAACTATGACTCCTGTTGCATTACTGGGGCCTGCGTTGGATAACGAAATAGTAAATGCAACATTGCTACCCACCATCGGGGTACTATTATTGACAGATTTAGTTAAGGATAAATTTATTCTAGGAATGGGAGTAAGGGTAACCGAGCTTTGATCATTTTCCGAAGCAACATTATTGTTTGGCGTTGAATTGGGATCAATTTGATTACTTGCGGTAACTTGGGCCGTATTTCTAAATTCATTTGCAGCACCTGTAATCACGTTTACTCTAGCATTATAGGTCAAATTTAATGTAGCTCCATTTGCGATAGAAAGTCCTGACCAATTTATTGCATTTCCACCTGAGTTGAATACCCCAGAATTAGAAACGGTGCCTGTAATTAAAGAATATCCTATTGGAAGGTTGTCTATAACCCCAACACCTGTAGCATCACGATTACCATTATTTCTTATAGCTACGGTAAACGTAACAATATCGCCTACAACTGGAGTATTTACACTAGCAGATTTTACTAAACTCAAATCTGTTTGTCCAATTAAAGTAATAACTACAGTATCTGAATCTATGGTACACGATCCATTTGAAACACTATATTTAAAAACATAAGTTCCAGGAACTCCGCCTGCTATTTGGGTTGTAGGGCTATTAACATCAAGTATTACAGGGGTGTTGGGCCCTGATACTAGTGTCCAAGTACCTGTATTGGGTGCAGGATTGCTAGCAGCCATTGTTAAGGTACTATATTCTCCTAAGGTTTGATCAGGCCCAGCATTTACAATAGCAACTGCAGGGTTGATAGTCACGGTTACCGTATCTTCTAAACTACAGCCTCCTCCATTTGAACTAGTCCATTTAAATACATAAACACCATTTACAAGTCCTGAAATTGAAGAACTAGGACTAAATCTATTAGAAAAAATACCTGTATTGGGACCTGAAACTTGCGACCAGGTTCCAACTCCTGGATTAACTGGATTAGCATTCATAACTGCTGTAGTAGCATTACATAAACTTTGATCAGGCCCAGCATTGGCAGGAGTTGGAGGTACTCCCGTAAAAGTGATATTTACAGTATCTACACTTGGTGAACAAACAGTTCCATTTCTAACTGTCCAAGTAAAAGTATATACTCCTATTGGTAACAAATAAGGATTCGCTATCGTTAAGGTTGATTTTGGATTATTAGGACTATCAATAGTAATTCCCCCATTGGATGGGTCAGTAGTAAGAGTCCACGTTCCAATTCCTGTAGTTGGAATAGTTGCATTTAGCTGAGTGGCTAACTGACATGCACTTTGATCAGGACCTGCATTCGCTATACTTGGAGCTGCATAAACAGAAACCCTAACAACATCACTCACATTAGAACAATTTCCGTTACTTGCAGTCCATTTAAATAAATATATTCCTTCCTGTAAACCACTAACCGTAGGACTAGTGGAAGTAATATTAGAAAAACTTCCTCCAATTGGTCCTGCTACTTTACTCCAAGTACCTGTTCCACTAGTAATAGAATTCCCTGACAGAACGACTGAACTCCCTGCCGACAAACAAATTTCTTGATCTGTCCCTGCATCTGGAGTTGTAGGCAATGCACTGTTAACAACAGTCATAGTATCAAAAGAAGCACCGCAAGAGCCTGCATTTCCTCCTGAAACATCATATTGAAATGTATAATTATTTCCTGGAACGATTGTTACTCTTGCAGTAGAAGAAGACAATGCAGTAATCGTCGCTCCATTTGAGGTCGTCTCAGACCAAGTTCCTACACTCCCCTCTGTTCCTTGTAAAATAATTTCTGTAGCATTACAAAGCGTTTGATCGGGACCCGCATTGGCAGGCGCATTGACTGTAATCGTTAAATTGGACTCCGACCTAGAACAAGCCGCCCCATTAATACTAGTCCATTTTAACAAATAAGTACCAGTAACCAATCCAGAAAGAACGCTGGTTGGACTATTGATATTAGAAAATGATGGTACGTTGGGTCCGGAAACCACTTGCCACAACCCAACCCCTTCACTAATGATGTTCCCGTTTAATGTGGCTGAAGTACCACAAACAGTTAACGTACTTGAAGTCACATTAGCCGTAGTAGGAGGATAACTCACGCTAAAACTAATTTCATCTGAGGCCGAATCACAATTCCCTCTACTTACTACCCATCTAAAAACATAATTCCCTTGAGCTAAATTACTAAAAACCGCCTGTGGACTGTTAATATCACTTACTGTCCAAGAACTATTTCCTGAAACCTGCACCCATTTTCCTATCAAACCCGTATTTGGTGTATTGGCGTTCATAGTAACACTATTCCCTAAACCGTTTGTACACACGTTTTGGTCAGGTCCAGCTGATGCTATTGGAGAACTTGCAACAGTTATAACTACTGTGTCTGTAAAGTCAACGCAAGAAGGATCGGACGAAGTTGTCCATTTGAATACATAGATTCCATCCGTCAAACCAGTTACTTGTGAATTAGGAAGAGTGGGGTCTGTAATTGTTGCATTGGGTCCAGATTCTTTTGTCCATAATCCTGAACCTGAAGCAAGTGCGGTAGCTGCCAAATTAGTGGTAGTAGTACCTGAAGCCAAACACTGATCGCTACCAGCAATTGCGGGTGAGGGAGAAAAAGTTGAAGTAGTATTAATTACTACATCACTTGAAGCAGGAGTACAATCAACTGCTGCACTAGTTACTGTCCAACGTAAAGTATAAATCCTTCCTTCTAGCATTCCTGTTACATAGGTTTTAGGATCGGTTGTGTTAACTATAGTGACTGCAGGATTTGCATCAATTTGAGTCCACAATCCCGTTTGACCATTAATTAACGGAGTAGCATCCAGTTTATAACTCCCTGAACATACCGTCACTGGAGTAGCACCTGCATTTGACGTTGGTGGCTGCGAAACTGTAATAGAAGTTTCACTAAATGTATCCACGGCATTTACACCTCCATAAATATTCCAACGAAAAACATACACTCCAGATATTAAACCATTAACAATTGGATTATAATGTGTAATATCATCAAAGACTGCTGTATTAGGACCGCTAACTTGTGACCAATAGCCCGTCAATCCGGGAGTCGTCATTAACGAAGGATTATTGCCCGACAATTGAGTTTGGGTTACTCCACACAATAAAGCAACAGAAGTCCCAGCATTAGAAACTTCAGGACTTCTCGAAACAATAACATTGATATCCGCAAAAGAATCTGAACATCCAGTTGCAAAACTTCCATTGGTATATCTCCTTACTCTAAAAGTATAGGTACCAGGTTTGCTTAAATTAGAAAAATTAAAATTTCCACTTGAAAAGCTAAAAGAAGGACTAACTCCTGAAGGCCCTTTAATAAAGGTAGCTTCATTAGCATTACCACCCGAAGTACTTATTGTAACACTTCCAGAACTAGCATTAGTTGGCAACAAGTATGTGCTAACGCCTCCATTCAAAACTACTGAAGTGGGATTAACATAATAATTTACTGTAAAACTAGATTGTGAACTACAATTTGGATTAACTGCACTATTACCTTTTATTTTGTAAGTAAATGTATAGCTAGAAGTTGTATTAAAATTCAAGCCCGTAATTTGAGTTGTGGGACTATTGGGAGATACTATCGTAGCCCCGGAAGAAGTAGTCCATTCTACAGTTTCACCGGCATACAGAGGAGTATTTCCTTGCAAAATTGTTGAAGTAACACTATTATCACAAAACGTCTGTGAATTATTGATTCCAGAAGCTGGGGTAACATCCTGAGTAGCGGGGGGTACCGTAATAGTAACAGTATCGGAACCAAGAGCACAGGGGCCTTGAACTGACCATCTAAAAACATAAGTACCTGCCCGTAAACCCGTAACAGAACTATTAGCACTATTGACATTTGCAATACTAGGTACAGAAGGACCAGATACTAAAGACCAAGTTCCAATTTGAGAACCAGTACCATTACCACCTATCGACGCATTCAAATTAGTAGATTGAGTAACCGTATAACATTCAGATAAAGTTTGATCAATACCAGCATTAGCAACGACCTCACCACCATAATTTGTAATATTTACAGTAGAGGAAGAGGAACAGTTTGCTGAACTTATCGTCCAAACTAATGAAGTAACTCCAATGGCATTAGAAGAAGTTGAGATAGTAGTTGTAGGGGAATTAGGGGAATTAATAGTTACTCCTGCATTGTTTGGTCCACTTACACTCCACGCTCCTGTTTCTCCAACATTTAAAGGAGAATTCGCAGACAAAGTATAATTTCCAGGACATCCTTGTATCGCTACACCTGCATTCGCAATTGTAATTGGACTTACCGTAATAGTTACCTCTTGAAAGGTGGTGCCAAGCGTACAAGTTCCTGTTAAACGAAATCTATACGAATTACCACCAACAGCTCCTAAAACAGTAGTTACAGCTGAATTAGGATTTTGTATAACAACCGACGGACCTGCAACTTGAGTCCAAACATGACTTACAATATTCCCCCCTCCTCCAACTACACCATTCAAAACAAGTGGACTATTAGCGCAAATAGTTCTAGGTATACCTGCATTAACAGTACAGTTTTGAGCATTAGTTCTAAAAATTGTAAACAAAAAGAAAAGAAAAAAATAAAAAAATGAGATTCCAAATTTATTATTTCTGAAGGCTAAAGAGTTGTTTTTTTTCATAAATACAAGTATTATACAACAAAAAATTATTTACTACTTAACTTTATTAATAAGCACTTAAAATTTATTTTGAAAAACTTGTAAAATAATTAACCTTAACCTATCACTTTACAAGTAAAAATGAAAGCAAAAACGTAAAACTAAAAAGATAATTAGGGTACTCTTTACAACTAAAAAAATCTATAACAAAATATTATTGAGAAAATACATTAAGTTAAAATAGGATGAGACAGATCTGCTTCAATCCAAATTCAAAAAAAAAAAAAGAACAAATACAAGAAAAAAATTTAAAAAGTAAAAAAATTAACCTCCTTATATTATATATAAAAAAATAAGAATATTTTCACTTGAAAAGCTAAAAAAAACACTTTAACAGAAAAAACAAGCTTTATATCGTTGATTTTCAAATATTAAAGTTACAAACAAAATTTACTTAAGCAAACAAAAAAAAAAAAAAATTAACAATTATTTAATAATTTTTTTATTAATTGTTTAGGTTGTAATCGGGGAAATAGAAGTCAAATAGAATAAAAACGTAATTTTTAATACAATTATTAATCATTAATTAAATTAATAGGAATAATTATATAGTAAATTCAAATTATATGTAAAATTTTTTAAAACATAACAAAAGTACATTTTACTAAAAATCATTAATACATTGGCTGATTAATTCATATAAAAAATCGACATTTCTTACATTATAGAATTATTACCCCATAATTTTTATCATAAAGAATAGAAGTCTTAAAGTTAAACCCAAAATCTACATTAGACTTCTTAACAAAACTGAATTATTCAATAAAAGCATTAGCTCATGAACTATTTTTGAAAAAGGAAAAAACGTTCATCCAATACCTTAAGTACATAAACACTTGAGCTAATACTTTTGTATTTTTAATTTAAAATGAGAGAACCAATCAAAGCGTATCTTGAGCTCAAAAAAATAAAATATAAACGCATGAAAAAATTTCTTGGTTTTAAAGAAGTAATTAGGGTCTACTGAAAAACTCTAACTACTTTGAAGTTCAATAGTATAATACTATATTTGAGTATCTAAGTGCAAGTAAATATGTAAACCCCCTCAAAAAGCGTGCACCTGTACCTAAATACATTAGTCCTAAACAGATTATAATTAAAGGATTTGAGAGTCCTTTTGATAGAAAATTAAATTCGAGTAACCGTTGGGTTGTACTATCGAGACTTCTGCCTTGGGATGAAATATGTGAATAGTATTGGCAGGAAGTCACAGAAAAATCCACAGGTCGGACGGCTATGAATTTAAGAATTGTTGTAGGTTCCTTAATCATTAAACACCTTTGTGATTTAGATGACAGAGAAACGGTTGGTCAAATCAGTAAAAATATCTTCATGCAATATTTTATTTGATATTCTTCATTTACAGACGCCCCCCCTTTCGATGCTTTTTTATTTGTAGAATTTCTCAAGCGATTGAGATTGGAACAAATCAACTCCATAAACGAACTAATTGTTAAGATAAAAAAAGATTTAGAGTCATCAAATCAAGTCAAGAAAAATGACAATGACGAGGAATCTCATAGAGGAAGTCTTATTTTAGATGCCACAGCTTGCCCACAAGATATTACTTATCCGACTGATTTAGACTTACTGAATGATAGTCGTGAAAAATCGGAAGAACTAATGGATTTACTATTCAGTAGATCATCAATGGAAAAAAACCAAGGAACTACAGAGAGAAAGCAAGAAAAGAATATTTGAAAACAGATCAAAAGAAGAGTAAAAGCAGAAAAGAAATACGCCATGCCAACCATCAAAAAAAGTTGAATTATCTCAAGCGAAACATTCAGTCTATTCACTTGCTGTTAGACACCTTTGAGAGCATCCCTTTTTCGAAAAAAGAGTACAAATACTTGTTGGTTATTCAGCACTTGTATGACCAACAAAAGCAGATGTATGAGAATAAAACACACAACATAGATCAACGCTTAGTCAGTATTTATCAACCTCATGTCCGCCCCATTGTTAGAGGTAAAGCCAAAACCAAGGTAGAATTTGATTCAATAATAAAGCTATCAATGGTGGATTGTCTAAGTTTTTTTAGATGACTTATCTTGGGATGCTTTTAATGTAGGCACTCGATTGAAGGCCAGCGTGGAAAAATACAAAACTAGATTCGGATATTACCCCAAAGAAGTTTTAGCCGACAAAATATATTGCAACAGAGAAAACAGAGCCTATTTGAAAGAAAACAGAATTCTTCGCAAGGCCAAATCTTTGGGAAGACCTTCTCAAAAGGCATTGTCAAATCAAGTAAGCCCTGGAGAACGCAACCCAATAGAAGCAAAATTTGGACAAGCTAAGACTGGATATGGTTTAGACCGAATCAAAGCAAGACTGTCTGATACAAGCGAATCTTAGATAGCCAGTATTATATTAGTGCTTAACCTAGTCAAATTGGCTCAGGTAGCACTTCTATGAAAAGTAGTATATGAGTGTTTTAGAAAAAACTATTTCTATTAAAAAAAAATATTCTTGACTCATCTTTATCTAAGTCAATAATATTTTAAAAAGTTAAACTTCAACAGTGGTAAATTTAAAACTGAATTTGGGTGTTGAGTTTTTCGGTATACCCTAATTAGATGTAGGAGGTTTCTAATGCGGAATTAGGGTTAAATTAGATTTCTGTTTGTCAGAATCTTTATTTTTCATATGACTTCTAACTGATTCTACTTCACGAAAGACACCAATGCCAATCATTAATACTGTTAATCAACTCGAGGCGTACAAAGACTCTCTTTAAACTAGAAAAAGACCATGCCCGACATACCAAAAAAAAGGATGCATCCTTCGATGCATCCTTATAGATGAAAAAAAAACTATAGTTTAGATTTCGTTGTGTCTTTCTTCAATTAATTTTTTATCTGCAATTGAAATAGTGTCTACTAACACAGGTGTTGCGATAAACAGTGAAGAATATGTTCCTACTATAATACCAATCAACATAGCAAAGATAAATCCTCTGATAGACTCTCCACCAAAGATGAACATGATTAACAACACCACAATCATTGTTAAGGACGTATTGATAGTTCTTGACATGGTTGAGTTAATAGAGTTATTTACAATTTCACTGAAGTTTCCTTTAGTCTTACCATCTAAGAATTCACGAACTCTGTCGAATACAATTACTGTATCGTTCATAGAATATCCAATTACAGTTAAGATTGCTGCAATAAAGTGTTGGTCAATTTCCATTCCGAATGGCATGAATTTGTAGCATAATGAATAGATTCCCAAAACAAAGATCACGTCATGTGCTACTGCTGCAAGAGCTCCTAAACTATACTGCCATTTTCTAAAACTGATTACCAAATACAATCCTACAATAAGCATTGCACCTAAAACTGCCCAATAAGCGTTAGTTTTAATATCTTCTGCAACGGTTGGACCAACTTTAGAAGCTTGAAGAATACCTACCTTTTTACCATCATAAGCATTGACAAACTTGTCATAAGTTACATCTGCAGAAAAATGTTTCTTCAAGTTGTCATATAACATTTTGTTTACTTCTTCATCTACTTCACTTCCGCTTTCTTGAACTTTGTATTTAGTTGTAATTTTCAACTGATTGTCATTACCAAATACTTTAGCCTCAGCACTTCCAAATACTTTAGTCAATTCTTCTTTAACTTCTTCTGCTTGTACTGGTTTTTCAAAACGAACTTGGAAGGTTCTACCTCCTACGAAATCCACTCCTTGATCGAAACCATTAGTAGCAATAGAAACAATAGAAACCACAGTTACAATAGCCGAGAACACATAAGACCATTTTTTAATTCCTAAGAAATTAAAGTGGAAATTCGTAAAGAAGTTTTTAGAGAAATTAGTTACGAAAGTTAAATTGTTTTTGGTATTGATATTTTTATCGATAAAAATTCTAGCAATAAAAATAGAAGTAAATAAAGAGGTTACGATACCAATTAACAAGGTTGTTGCAAAACCTTTAATAGGTCCTGATCCAAAAATAAACAACACCGCACCAGTCAAAATGTGAGTCACGTTGGCATCAACGATAGAACGCATTGCCCCTTTCCAGCTGTAAGAAGCAATTACTGCTTCATTTAATGTTTTTCCAGCACGTAATTCTTCTTTGGCTCTTTCATAGATAATGATGTTCGCATCTACTGCTGTACCCATTGTCAATACGATACCTGCAATACCAGGCAAAGTTAATACCGCACCTAAACTTGCTAAAATTCCAAACAAGAACAACAAGTTTACAGCCAAAGCCAAGTTAGCATACCAACCTGCTCTACCATAATACACCATCATCCAAAGTGATACCAATAATAATCCAACAATTGCAGACGTTGTTCCGTTATCAATAGCTTCTTGTCCTAAAGATGGACCAACTACTTCAGATTGAACAATATCAGCTGATGCAGGCAATTTACCCGCTCTCAAAACGTTAGCTAAATCTTTAGTTTCAGTGATGTCAAAATTTCCGGAAATTTCAGATCTTCCTCCTGAAATAGGTCCGCTAGAAACACCCGGTGCAGAGTACACTACATTATCCAAAACAATTGCTATATACCCTTTAGAAGTATAAGCTCTTCCAGTTAATTCTTCCCATTCTTTAGCACCTTTAGAGTTCATTTGCATAGAAACTGCAGGTTTACCCATTTGGTCAAAAGTATCCATAGCATCAGTAACTACACCACCAGCCATAGAAGGGGCATCATTACGGTTTCCTTTCAATGCATACAATTCAACTGCATCTACTTTTTTATCTTTAGCTTTTACATCAGCAATAGTTGTTGGTTTACCCCATACAAACTTCGCGTAACGTTGTTCACCAGCCAATAGAATTCTAACATCAGCTCTTTTCAAATATCCGTTGATTACAGCAGTATCTTTTGGAGAAAACATTCCTAATACTGGTCCACCACCTTGAGCAATTAATTTATCAAACAATGGGTTTTTTCCACCTTTTGCAGCCGTAGAATCTTTCTCATCCGTCAACAAAGCACTTAAAGTATCTTTAGCTACTTTTTTAGTTTCTACTTTAGCAACTTCTGTTTTTTTCAAAACATCATTAGCTGCCATTAAGAAATTACCAATCTCTTCAATTTTGTAGGTTTCCCAAAATTGCAATTCTGCTTTACCTTGCAATAATCTTTTGATACGATCTACATCTTTAGCTCCAGGTAACTCTACAAGAATTCTTCCAGACTCTCCTAACTTTTGGATGTTTGGTTGTGTTACACCAAATTTATCGATACGCTCTCTTAATACACCAAAAGCACTTTCAACAGATTCGTTTACTTTTCTTTTGATTACTTTTTGTACTTGAGCATCGGTCATTTGAAAATCTACACCACCTTCACCTTGTAAACTTCTGTTTGCAAAAATTTCTGGAGAAGCTAATTTTGTAGTTCCTTTTGCATTGGCTTCAAAAGCTTCAAAAAAGGCATCCAAATAAGTTTGATTTCCTTTTTGATTGGCTGTAGCGTCTGCTAAAGATTTATTAAAAACAGGGTTTTTCGAATTGTTAGACAATCCTTTTAAGATATCTTTTACTGAAATTTGAAGAATAACATTGATTCCCCCCTCTAAGTCCAATCCTTTATTGATTTGTTTGTCTTTTACCTCGTTGTAGGTAAAATCAGTAAATCCAAGATTAAAAACTTTCTCTTTTCCAATAGAATCAAGATATTTTACTTCTTTCATAGAGTCACCCCCTGCGAAAGCTTTTGCTTCACTTTGTATCTTGTTGGACACAAATGTGAATGAAAGTTGGTAAATACTTACCAATGCAAATAGAATTGCGAAAAACTTAATTAGTCCTTTATTCTGCATTATTACTAAAAATTAATTATTGTGTTTTCTCTTTGTTTTAAATCCCAATAAAATAAGCCTTGACATTGTTTTTTAAAACAAAAAAAACATCTCGAATTATGTCATTTTTTTTAAACCGAGCAAATATATCATTAACGAAAAGATTAACCAATTTTTTTATAGATTAATCTCAAAAAAAAAACTGCACTTCTGCAGTTTTTCTTCAAAACTTAACGAATTATTATGCTAAAACAGATTTCAAATCTCCATTCATTGCTCTAACTGCCTCTGCGCTCTTAGCAAAAGCTGCTTTTTCAGCTTCGTTTAATTGAATATCAACAATTTGTTCAACTCCATTTTTACCGATAATACAAGGTACACCGATACAAATGTCGTTTTGTCCATACTCTCCTTCTAACATTACAGAACAAGCAATCATTTTCTTTTGATCATTCAAAATACTATCTACTAAGTATGCTACTGATGCTCCCGGAGCATACCATGCTGAAGTACCTAACAAACCAGTTAGCGTAGCTCCACCAACCATAGTATCTGCTGCCACTTTATCCAATACTTCTTGAGAAGCGAATTGCGACACTGGTATTCCATTATACGACGCTAAACGAGTTAAAGGAATCATTGTAGTATCTCCGTGACCTCCAATTACCATAGCTTTTATATCATTAGCTGGAACGTCTAGTGCTTTTGAAAGATAATATCTAAAACGAGAGCTATCTAATGCTCCCCCCATTCCAATAATTCTATTTTTTGGTAATCCTGTTGCTTTTAAAGCTAAATAAGTCATCGTATCCATTGGATTAGAAACCACAACTACGATTGCTTCTGGCGAATGTGCCAAAATATTATCCGCAACTGTTTTTACAATTCCGGCATTGATACCAATTAATTCTTCGCGAGTCATACCCGGTTTTCTTGGAATTCCTGAGGTAATCACCACTACATTACTATTGGCTGTTTTTGAATAATCATTTGTAACTCCTGATACTTTAGTATTAAATCCAGTATTAGTAGCACATTGTGAGATATCCATAGCTTTACCTTCTGCAAAACCTTCTTTTATATCTAATAATACTACTTCACTAGCAATCCCTCTATAGGCAATTACGTCTGCGCAGGTTGCTCCTACATTTCCTGCTCCTACAATGGTAACTTTCATTTTAAATTATTTTATTTTATTAAAAAACTGATTGAATTTATCAATGCACTAATTTAGGCATCTATATTGGCATATACAGCATTTTTTTCAATAAATTCTCTACGTGGCGGAACTTCGTCTCCCATCAACATAGAAAAAATACGATCTGCTTCGGCTAAACTTTCAATAGTTACTTGACGCAAGGTTCTAAAATTTGGATCCATAGTGGTTTCCCACAATTGTTCAGCGTTCATCTCTCCCAAACCTTTATAACGCTGAATAGCAGCACTTCCTCCCATTCTTTCATTGGCTTGGTCGCGTTGCAAATCAGTCCATGCATATTCTTTTTTATTCCCTTTTTTCACCAAGTATAACGGTGGTGCCGCGATGTACACGTGGCCTTCTTCTATCAATTCTTTCATGAATCGGAAAAAGAACGTCAAAATCAATGTGGCAATATGACTACCATCAACATCGGCATCACACATGATGATTACTTTATGATAACGTAGTTTAGAAAGATTCAATGCTTTACTGTCTTCTTCTGTTCCAACAGTAACACCTAAAGCTGTAAAAATATTTCGAATCTCTTCATTTTCAAACACTTTATGATGCATGGCTTTCTCCACATTCAAAATTTTACCACGCAATGGCAATATCGCTTGGAAGGCACGATCACGACCTTGTTTTGCTGTTCCACCCGCCGAATCTCCCTCTACAAGAAACACTTCACAACGTGCTGGATCTTGCTCTGAACAATCCGATAACTTTCCTGGCAATCCACCGCCACCCATTACGGTTTTACGTTGTACCATTTCACGGGCTTTCTTAGCTGCGTGACGGGCTTGCGCTGCTAAAATTACTTTTTGAACAATAATTTTAGCATCATTTGGATTTTCTTCCAAATAATTTTCAAGCATTTCGGCTACTGCTTGAGAAACAGGCGAAACTACTTCACGATTTCCAAGCTTAGTCTTTGTTTGACCTTCAAATTGTGGTTCTGCTACTTTTACCGAGATAATTGCAGTTAAACCTTCACGGAAGTCATCCCCTGAAATTTCAAATTTTAACTTTTCTAACAATCCAGAAGCATCTGCATATTTTTTCAAGGTACGGGTTAACCCCATTCTAAATCCTTGCAAATGCGTTCCTCCTTCATGCGTATTGATGTTATTTACATAGGAAAAGATATTCTCAGAATAACTGTCATTATAAATTAAAGCTACTTCAACTGGAATTTCACCTTTTTCGTTTTCCATAGAAATTACATGTCCAATAATTGGCACACGATTCCCATCTAAAAACTTAACAAATTCTTTTAACCCTTCTTTTGAATGAAAAGTTTCTCGGCGTGGCTCTCCTTTATCATCAACCTCTCTTTTATCCGTTAAAGTAATTGTAATTCCTTTATTCAAGAAAGACAATTCGCGTAAACGTGCCGCCAACGTATCGTAAGAATACTCAAGGGTTTGAGTAAATATGGTTCCATCGGGTTTAAAAGTAACGATGGTACCTCTTTTATCTGTAGTTCCAATTTGTTTTACAGGATATAACGCATTACCTCTTTCATATTCTTGTTCATAAATCTTACCATCTCTATGAACCGTTGCTCTTAAATGGTCAGAAAGTGCGTTAACACAAGACACCCCAACCCCGTGAAGTCCCCCTGATACCTTATAAGAATCTTTATCAAATTTTCCTCCCGCACCAATTTTGGTCATAACCACCTCAAGAGCAGAAACACCTTCTTTTTTGTGTAAATCTACAGGAATACCACGTCCATTATCTTCTACAGTAATGGAATTATCTTCATTTATTGCAACATAAATCGTATCGCAATGACCTGCTAAAGCTTCATCAATTGAGTTGTCGACTACCTCATATACTAAATGATGTAAACCTCTTACTCCAGTATCTCCAATATACATCGATGGACGCATCCTTACGTGCTCCATTCCTTCTAACGCCTGAATACTATCTGCTGAATAATTGTTCTTTTTAACTTCCTCGCTCATATATAAATGTTGTAATAAAATGTGTATTTTTTCTAAGACACGCAAATATACAAAAGCAGAAGGTAAAATAGCCTCAAAAAGCCTTTTTAAGCACTTAAGTTATCAACATTTATAGTTGAATACCCTAAACAAAAAAAACGCGCCTTAAAAAGAACGCGTTTCCATAAAAAACTATATAAAACTAACTCAAATATAGTTATGATTTAACATAGGCATCGTCGTGCACATTGGCAACCGCTCTACCTGATGGATCGTTTAAGTTTTTAAATGCTTCATCCCACTCCAAAGCGATTTTGGTACTACAAGCCACACTAGCTTCTTGTGGTACACACAAAGCCGCTGCATCACTTGGGAAATGTTCTGCGAAAATCGAACGGTAATAATACTCCTCTTTTGATGTAGGTGTTTGCAATGGGAATTTGTATTTAGCATTCGCCAATTGTTCATCCGTTACTTCTTCAGCAACAACAGCTTTCAAGGTATCGATCCAACTATACCCCACACCATCACTGAATTGTTCTTTTTGTCTCCAAGCTACACTTTCTGGCAACATGTCTTCAAAGGCTTTACGAACTACCCATTTTTCCATTGGATGCTCTTTGTTGATCATTTTATCTTGTGGGTTGATACGCATGGCAACATCCATAAATTCTTTATCTAAAAACGGTACACGTCCTTCAATTCCCCAAGCCGCTAAACTTTTGTTCGCTCTCAAACAATCGTACATATGCAGTTTACCTAATTTACGAACGTTCTCTTCGTGAAATTCTTTGGCATTCGGTGCTTTATGGAAATACAAATACCCTCCAAATAACTCATCGGCACCTTCACCAGACAATACCATTTTAATTCCCATTGATTTAATAACTCTTGCCATTAACCACATAGGAGTTGACGCTCTTACAGTAGTAACGTCATAGGTTTCTAGGTTGTAAATCACATCACGAACAGCATCTAATCCTTCTTGAATAGTAAATTTAATTTCGTGGTGAATTGTTCCAATATGATCCGCTACTTTTTGAGCAGCAGCTAAATCTGGCGAACCTTCTAATCCTACAGAAAACGAGTGCAATTGTGGGTACCAAGCATCCACTTGATCATCTGACTCAATACGTTTTTGAGCATATTTTTTGGCAATTGCAGAAGTAATTGAAGAATCCAAACCTCCGGAAAGTAATACCCCATAAGGAACATCACTCATTAACTGTCTGTGAACCGCAGCTTCTAAAGCTTCTTTAATAGCCGGAATACTCGTTTCATTGTCTTTTACCGCATCATACTCCATCCAATCTCTTTTGTACCATTGTACAAACTCCCCATCTTTACTGGACAAGTAATGCCCTGGAGGAAACAACTCTATTTTGGTACAATAGCCTTCTAATGCTTTCAATTCAGACGCTACATAAAAAGTACCGTGTTGATCCCAACCTATATATAAAGGTATAATTCCCATATGATCGCGAGCCACAAAGTACTCGTCTTTGGCCACATCATAAATAGCAAATCCGAAGATTCCATTCATTTCATCAATAAAATCAACTCCTTTTTCTTTGTATAAAGCCAAGATTACTTCGCAGTCACTTTCGGTTTTGAATTGATATTTACCTTCAAATTGTTTGCGTAAATCGCGGTGGTTATAAATTTCGCCATTGGCAGCCAAAATCAAATTCCCATCTTCACTTAATAAGGGTTGTTTTCCTGAAGCTGGATCAACAATAGCCAAACGTTCGTGAGACAAAATCGCTTTTTCATTACTAAAAACCCCACTCCAATCTGGTCCACGGTGGCGGATAATTTTTGACATTTCTAAGACTTGAGGTCTTAGGATTTCTGATTTCTGTTTTAGATCAAAGGCACATACAATTCCGCACATAACTATATTTTTATTCTGATTATTTAATTTGATGAAGCAAAGATGCTATAACAGATATAAATAGAAAACACAAAATCGATTTTTAGTTATAAATTATAACTAAAAATCGATTTTTAAGTAAAATATGAAATACAAAACCGATTCAACAAGAAGAATCGCTTAAAATCTGTAAATCGAAAGCTATTTGCAATTGCAATTACTTTTGTTTCGCTCCTTTAATAAATGTACTTGAAGGCTTAAACTTAACCATCTGACTAGCTTCAACTTGCATCAAATCGGCATCAAAAACCACAAAATCTGCCCATTTGCCCACTTCCAAACTTCCTTTTTCCTTTTCTTCGAAATTAGAGTAAGCTGCCCAAATCGTCATTCCTTTTAAGGTTTCTTCGCGAGACAAAGCATTTTCAATTTGGAAACCATTTTTAGGAAATCCTTTTACATCTTGACGTGCTACTGCAGCGTGAAACGTAAGCATAGGATTGACTTCCTCCACAGGAAAATCGGTACCTAGAGCTATTGTACCTGCTTTTTGGAGTAGTTTTTTATAGGCATAAGCATTTTTCAAACGGTCTTTCCCTAAACGATCTCCCGCCCAATACATATCGGAAGTGGCGTGTGTGGGTTGAACGGAAGGAATTATTCCGAGTTTGAAATAATCAAAATCGGATTCTTGAATTACTTGTGCGTGTTCAATTTTCCAGCGGCGGTCTTTTTTACCCGTCAATACTTCTTTGTAAATTTTTAGCAAAACAGTATTGGCCGAATCTCCGATGGCGTGCGTATTGAGTTGAAAAGGCGAATTGGCGATTTGCTGTGCTACCGCTTTCAATTGAGGCACTGGAGACAACAACGCTCCAAATTGTTTAGAACTATCCGAATACGGTTTATGCATACAAGCGCCTCTGGACCCCAAAGCGCCGTCGCCATACATTTTGAAAGAACGCACATTCAATTGGTTGGTTTTGTAGATTCCTTTTTTGAAATACAAATCCATATTTTTTTGATTTGCTGTAATCATCGCATAGACATTGATTTTCATTTTTCCCGCTTGTTGCAAACTGTCTATCAAATGAATAATATCAGGATCTAATCCAGCGTCATTGACTGTAGTCAAGCCATAATCAAACATTACTTTTTCGGCATCCAAAAGGGAGGCGATTTGTGTTTTGCGGCTGGGTTTTGGAATGATTTTAAACACCAATTCCATAGGATTGTCAATCAGAATTCCGGTTGGTTCACCATTTTGAAGTTCAATTTGTCCGCCATCGGCATTGGTTTTGGCGGTAATTCCAGCCATTTGCAGCACTTTGGAATTCACTACTATGGCGTGTCCGTCAATACGGTTGAGCACCACAGGAATATTTGGAAAAGCGGCATCGAGTGCTGTTTTCGATGGAAATTTCTTCACCGCCCAATCGTTTTGGTCCCAGCCATTACCAACAATAAATGTTGGATTTTTTGCTTTTTGAAACGCTTTTAGGCGAGTGATTATTTCTTCGAAGCTTTTGGTGCCTCTTAAATCTACTTCTTGTAAGGTTAGTCCATAGCCATAAAAATGACAATGTGCATCTATTAATCCAGGATAGATAAATTTTCCCTTATAATCTAAAATGGTCTTGGAAGTATATTTTTTCAGTAGCGAATCCGTATTTCCGATAGCTAGGATTTTCCCATCCTTAATGGCCATAGCAGAAGCTTTTTCGAAGGCAGCGTTTACGGTATAAATGGTGGCATTGGTCACAAGCGTATCCACTTCTGTCTGTGTGCTAGATGAACAAGAAAAGAGGAATAGGGATACAAAAAACAGAGCAATTGATTTCATATATGTAAATTTTGTTTTTTAGAGGTCATATATGGTATTGCCTTTTACTTATCGGTGTTTGTTTTCAACAAACTTGTTGTTAGTGGCGATTTCATATTTTTGAAATAGGGTTTGGTCTTGCTAAGATAAGGAAAAGTAAAGTTTAAAATACTTTTAGTCTGATTGCTAAAAATGGAGTTGTTACTATAATGAGGATTTCATAGAGCGATTAGTTTCGTATTTAAACACTAGAAATAGACTAAAATTCTAAAGGCATTCTCGGAAAAAGTTGAGAGACTTTTATTAGATTTACTGCTTTAAATTAAGATTTAAAAAAGTTCAGGAGACTTCGTAGTCAGGGACTTCGCAGAGGTTAAACTTAAACAATAATTAAAATGAAAGATATAAGTAACTTAAATAACCACACTATTATATTTATTATTGCAATGTTACTATTTGCAATTTGTACAAGCTACTATTTGTATAGAAATTTCCAGAATACAAATAATGAGTTAAAAGTAATTCTATTTCTTTTAATCTTTGGAGCATTTTTTTTATCCTATTACAATTATCAAGAGAATATATCTTTTAATGCTTTAAGTGCAAATTATTCGCTTTCTAAAGGAAAAATTACTAATTATTTTATATCTAATAAATTTTCACTGAGAGGAGGTACTGGTTCTAATGATGTAAAATATGTTTTTCTAGCAAACAATGAAGAATTTGAAAATAAATATTCAGAAAGCAGCTATATAGATATTCCAGATTTAAAACCTGATTTAAATATTGAGTATTTGGTACTTTATCAAAAAAACAATCCTAAGAATAGTTTTATTCTTTTGAATTATCCAATAATAAGTAAAGATGACTTTAATAAATATGTTGCTATTTTTACTGAAGGAATTCCAAAAGATGTATTCAAAAGAGATTAATAAATTGACTTCTTGAATTTGTTTCTTGAATATTATTAATTTTTATAGATGACATATCTCGATTATGCGGATATATGGTCTTACTAAGATAAGAAAAAGTCCCCTTCATCTGATCGTTCAAGAATCACATCACCTTAACCCCTTGTCAAATCTCGATTAACACCTCTTAAATGAGGCACAAAAAAACCGTTGCTTTCAAACGGTTTTCTATTTGTTTTTATTTGGATTTTGCCTTGTGTCAAATATACGAACTACATATATTTTACTTTTATTTTTCCGATACGTTATTTTAAAATGACTTGTTATTAATTTACGGTACTCATATTTTAAATGAACAAAATCTTCATCTATCACACCAATTTCCGTAAAATCTACATCAGGATTTTCTAAAATTTCGATGGTTTCAAAAATTGTTTTAATCATTTCTTTTGACTTGGAAACACCATAAAGCAAATCATTAAAACCTCTAACTTTTTGCAAGTCTTTTAAGGCTCTTGACGTTAATTGAACAATTATTTGGTTTCCCATTTATCCATAATTTCTTTAGCTTCTTTAAGACTATACAAACGACCGTTTTTAATGTCTTCTTCTCCTTCGGCGATCATTTTGTCCTTTCTTTTTTGAATCCTGTAAGACTGTACCATTTGGTATAACATTTCCACAGTTTTATCATCTTCCTGATCTATAAAACTATGCAATTCTCTCTTTAACTCAATAGCATTCATCTTTTTATGTTTTAAAAATCAAAAATACAAATTTTGTTTCAACAACTTTTCCATTTCTTCCCAAAAAATCAAAATAATCCCTGCTAGCCCCGGGAGGAGCCTACCGTCTGGACACATCTTGGAATAATTTCCATCCTTGCATTACGGAATTAAATTTTTGTATACCAATCCAAAATGTTGTTATTCCTGGCCTCCGCTCTGACGCATAT
>NZ_JBUYSY010000014.1:0-81916 GCF_055231795.1 Flavobacterium riviphilum | reverse complement strand
TCTTAAGCCTATACTTGCCAAAAACAAGAGAAGAAGATATAAACTAAAAAAAGCTATTCGCTACTGCGAAAAGCTTTTCATGGGTCTAACTACTAAACCGCGCTACGAGTTACAAATTCGTAGCAAACAACACAACTAATTTTAGATACCGTATTGGGACAAAAAAGCATTTCGATTTCTCGAAATGCTTTCCCAATTTTCGCGGTCTGGACGGGACTCGAACCCGCGACCCCATGCGTGACAGGCATGTATTCTAACCAACTGAACTACCAAACCTCTGCGTTATTGCGGTGGCAAAGATACAACCATTTTCTAGTTTTCCAAGCGTTTTTTGAAAAAAAATTCAATATTTTTTTTCGTTTTTACCCAAACTTTTGTTTTTCAACTAGATAAGTAGTGATAATTTTTTCAAAATTATCCTGCACACTTACTGGAAAATACTTGATTTTGTACTGCGCACAAGCTAAAGCCACCTTTTCAAAGTAAGCTTTGGCTTTGGATTCATACAATTCCTTCACATTTTCGGCAAATAAAGCCACTGACTCCCCTGTTTCGACATCTACAAAACGCCTTGGTGCCGCATCATAATCAAAATGAAGTTCGGTTTTGGCATCCATTACATGAAAAAGCACAACTTTATGCTTGTTGTGTTTTAAATGTTGTAAAGCAGCAAAAAGTTCTTGCTCGGCATTGGGCGAGGCATGAGATGAAAACATGTCGGTAAACAGTAATATCATAGAACGGCGATGCAATTTCTCGGCTATTTGATGCAAAAAAGTAACCGAATCGGTGGTTTTTTGGCGCGTCGGGTTTTGCAACGTATTTTCGAGCACGTTCAAAAGCATCCGATGATGGCGTTCGCTTCCTTTCTCAGGGGCATAATATTCGTACTGATTGGAAAACAAACTTAAACCTACCGCATCACGTTGTCGTTTTAATAAATTCATGACCACAGCAGCTGCCAAAATAGAAAACCCAATTTTGTTTTCATAAAAAGGTTGGCCTTGGCTTAATTTTGGAAAATGCATCGATGAAGAATTGTCAATAATGATATGACATCGCATATTGGTTTCTTCTTCAAACCTTTTGGTGTACAAACGATCGGTTTTGGCATACAGCTTCCAATCGATATGTTTGGTACTCTCACCTGTATTGTACACTTTATGCTCCGAAAATTCAGCCGAAAATCCATGAAACGGACTCTTATGCATCCCCGAAAGAAATCCTTCTACCACTTGATGAGCCAATAACTCTAGGTGGCGAAACTGGTTGAGTTGATCGATTTGAGTTGCTATCTTCATCTTTCAAATATACTAAAACGAATGGATTATAATTTTAACAGCACCTAAAAAACCCTATTCCTCGTTTTTTCACCTTTTAAAACTTATCTTTAGGACCTAAAAAATGAATTTTTTTGTAACATTTTTTCCCTATCTAAGACCGATAGTAAAACTAATTCAAATTATTTATGAAAAAAATCAACACCACCTCTTTACTGTTGGCACTTCCCGCCGTGTTAAGTTTTGGTTGGAGCCAAGCTCAAACAACTTCACCCGTCAAAGAACCGGGTATTAATGTCCAATTTATGGACCAAACCATTGCCCCAAACCAAGATTTTTTCCGATTTGTAAATGGTACTTGGCTTAAAAACACAGAAATCCCAAGCGATAAAACCCGTTGGGGAAGTTTTGACGAATTGCGTCAACGAACAGACAATGACGCATTGGCCATTTTAAAAGAAGCGGCAAAAAACCCAATGTACAAATCCAATACCGACCAAGGCAAAGCTATCAATTTATACAAAACGTATTTGGATACCCTTACGCGTAACAAATTAGGAGTAGCTCCGCTGAAACCGTTCTTGAAAAAAATCGATGCCGTTAAAAATGTAAAAGATTTACAAGCCCTTTTGATTGAAATGGAATCTTATGGAGGTTTAGGATTTATCGGTACATTTGTTGGTACCGATGCCAAAAACAGCAATCAAAACGTGATTTACCTTAGTCCAGGTAGCGTAGGCTTACCTGACCGCGATTACTATGTTGGTGAGGACAAAGATTCCAAAGAAAAAAGAGAAAAATACGTACTACACGTGGCCAAAATGCTGCAATTTTTGGGAGAAAAACCAGAAGCAGCCAAAGCCAATGCGGAAAGAATTTTGGCTTTAGAAATCGAAATGTCGAAACCTCGTTTTGATCGTGTAGAAAGAAGAGACCGTCGTAAATCGTACAACCCAATGACGGTAGCCGAATTGCAAAAACTTACTCCTGCTATTGATTGGACCACCTATTTCTCTAAAATTGGATTGCCAACCAACCAAACCATCATTGTATCCCAACCCAAATACATGACGGCTTTGGAGGGAATTTTGAAAGAAAATAAAGTCGCCGATTGGAAAACCTATTTGCGTTGGTCTTTATTGAACAAATCCGCGAGCCAATTATCGACTACTTTAGAAACCGCCAACTGGGAGTTTTACGGCAAAACCTTAACGGGTGCTTTAAAACAACGTCCTATAGAAGAGCGTGCGCTACAAATAGTAACTGGCTCTGTGGGTGAAGCATTAGGAAAATTGTATGTAGAGAAAAAATTCCCAGCAGAAGCCAAAGAAAAAGCGGCCAAAATGATCAAAAACATTTTCCGTGCCTACGAAAACCGTATCAACAACTTGCCTTGGATGTCGGCCGAAACCAAAGTGAGTGCCATAGCCAAATTGAACAAATCAAGAGTTAAAATTGGTTATCCTGACAAATGGAAAGATTATTCCGCTTTAACTATCAATAGTCCAGAAGAGAAAGGAACCTATTTTGATAACGTGAAAAACATTGCACAATGGCGTTTTAAAGAAAACCTAGCGGATTTGGCCAAACCAGTTGATAAAGATCGTTGGGGAATGGCTCCACAAACTGTAAATGCGTATTACAATCCATCCAACAACGAAATTGTGTTTCCAGCGGCTATCTTACAACCCCCTTTCTATAATTACCAAGCTGATGAAGCCGTAAATTATGGAGGAATTGGTGCTGTAATTGGTCACGAAATCTCTCACGGTTTTGATGATTCTGGTGCACGTTATAATGCCGAAGGTAACTTAGTAGATTGGTGGACACCAGAAGATTTGAAAAAATTTGGAGCCTTGACTGGCGCTTTAGCCGACCAATACAGTAAATTAGAGCCACTTCCTGGAACCTTTGTTGATGGTAAATTTACCTTAGGTGAAAACATTGGGGATTTAGGTGGAGTAAATGCTGCTTACGATGGTTTGCAATTGTATTTGAAAGAAAACGGCAATCCAGGACTGATTGATGGCTACACACCTGAACAACGTTTCTTCATTTCGTGGGGAACCATTTGGCGTTCTAAAATGAGAGACGAGGCTTTGAAATCACAAGTAAAAACCGACCCACACTCTCCAGGGATGTACAGAGCCTATGTACCGCTTCAAAACATAGATTCGTTTTACCAAGCCTTCAACATTCAACCGAATGACGGTATGTATATCGCTCCAGAGAAAAGAGTAAAAATCTGGTAAGATCTACTTTCCTAAAAAACCAAAACCCATCAGCTAAAGTTGATGGGTTTTTTGTTTGGGGTAAAAATATTTGACTGTTAATTCAAAACAAGAATCAATGTATTTAAGACATGATAAATTTAAATATAGTTAGGCCTTACATAATTGAACATCTTTCGTCTTCAATTTTATTTCTTTTCAATCACTATTTACAATGAAAATTCTAAATTTTTAAACAAAGCGCAAAAAGAGGTTCATTTAGAACAATTACCACTACAACTATTTAATTTTAAGAAAAGTATAAGATATAATAAATTCTAATTCTCCTAATTTTGCATCCGCAATAATTTAAATTGTACAATTTCTTCTTAGGCATTATTAAAATCTACAATAACTTACTAGGTTACAAAAACATCAAGAGAATTAACAATATCCAATTAAAAACAAATTTTACATTTTCAATAAATTTTCATGAAAAAATTCTTCCTAACTTCATTTTTTACACTATCATCAGTACTAAGTTTCGCACAATCAATTGAACATTTGACCTTTAAAAATATCCCCATTGACGGAACCCTTAATGAATATATTTCTAAAATGAAACAAACTGGTTTTTCATTCATTCAGACAGCAAACGGAGCTGCAATACTAAATGGAGACTTTGCAGGATACAAAGATTGCAACGTAGCTGTTTCAACTCTAAAGCAAATGGATTTAGTTCATAAAATAGTCGTAATATTTCCTGATAAAAAAATTTGGTCAACTCTTTCGGGTAATTATTTTGATTTGAAACAAATGCTAACAGAAAAATACGGGAATCCATCAAAAGTAGTTGAAAAATTTGACGGTTATTCTGAACCAAGAGATGATAATTCAAGAATGTATAAAGTTGGCATGGACAGCTGCAAGTATTATTCAATTTGGGAAACAGATAAAGGAAATATAGAACTATCTATAAGTCACGATAGCTTTTCTTCGAGCTTCGTCATATTAGCCTATTTCGACAAAATCAATAGTAACAAAATTAAATCAAGTGCCATAGACGACTTATAAAACAAAACCTAAAAGAAATGAAGAATTTTCTAATATTTATTACTGGATTTGTGGCAGGCATATTAGCAACAATTTTCACAACATATCTATTTACAAAGGCTAACAAACCTAATGATGACGGTTTACTTGGACTTACAGTTTTTGAAAAAAAAGGAGAATGTATAACCACAACGTCTAAAAATAAATCTTCAGAAATAGAGGTTTTTCAAGTTATAGCACCAGATGCTGCTCTTGCAAATATAAAGTATTATACTGATAAAAAAATGTATGGTGACGAAATCTATCGTGACTATGATATTGGAAACGATATTGTTGTTTTACTTATTAACTACGATAAAAAAACATATTATGACGAGCAGAAAATTAATGTCTCTAATAATTGTTTGAGACAAATAGGAACATATCAGTACGAAACTAGAAGAGATAATTTTGGAAAAACTGTTCCAGTGGTTGTTATTGAATAGAGCACAATATGTAATCTTGATTTTTGAATTTAATCAATAATGTAATGCAATCAAAATACATATTTTTTGCAATATGTAAACAGAAATGTATTTTTTAAACATTTGTAAAGATAAACAACAATAATTCTATAAGACTTTTGTTGCCAAAATCTAATTTTTGGAAGCTTTTAAGACATCCTCTTACATCAAGCAACACTTACTTGTTTACTTTAACAAGATGCAAACACATTTCGCTCTTGAGCGATTTTTCAAATCATCAAGATGAAGCCATAAAATGACCGCGGTCGACTAAGTAGTTAACCGCGGTCGATTGAAAGATTCATCTTGATGAAAAAATAAATTCGTCCTGATTGAGGAAGTAGTTGACCCTGATGGTTTTTGATTAATCACCCCACCCCAGTGTTATTCTGCCTTAAAGGAGAAGTTCATCCGTTTACTATCGCTTAAGCGAAACTTACAGCGGGACGACTCGTGTGGGGCGCAGGTCACGGGTGCTCCTCATCACGAAACTACTTTTTAGTGTTACCTTCTCCTAACAAAAAACCCACTCGCTAGGAATGGGTTTTGTGGGATTATTTTAAAAGATACTCTTGCATAAATCGGATGACGGCTAGTCGTTGGTAATCGACGTTGGCTTTTTTCTTGAAGCCGTGGCCTTCGTCTTTGGCCTCGAGGTACCAAACCGTGTTGCCTTGTGCTTTGAGTTTGTCACGCATTTGAAGCGCTTCGGTCACGGGAACGCGAGGGTCGTTGGTGCCTTGAATGATGAATAACGGTTTTTTGATTTTATCGGTATTGTTTAAAGGTGCCATTTTATCAAAAAAAGCGGCCATTTCGGGGATGCGTTCATCGCCATATTCTACTCTTCGCAAGTCGCGACGGTATTCCTCGGTGTTCTTTAGGAAGGTATTGAAGTTGGAAATCCCCACAATATCTACTGAGCATCGGATTTTGTCGGCATAGTGAAAGGCCGTAGCCAAAGTCATATAACCGCCATAACTTCCGCCCATAATCATAATGCGGTCTTTGTCGAGTTCGGGTTGTTGGGCAATCCAATCCAATAGCGCTCCGATGTCTTTTACGGAATCTTCACGTAACATCCCGTTGTCTTTGGCCAAATAGGTTTTACCAAATCCTGAGGAACCTCTCACGTTCGGGAAAATCATCGCTACACCCATCTCATTAGTGTAAAAATTGCTTGCGCCCAAAAAAGACGCTTGGGATTGTCCTTCAGGTCCACCGTGAATCTGAATCAGCACGGGTCTTTTTCCTGTGAATTTTGAAGCGGCTGGGTAATAGAATCCCGAAATGCCCAAACCATCAAAACTTTTCCACTCGATAAATTTTGGCAATGCCATATCAGAAGCTTGCATTTCGCCCAATTCGCTCGCGGTCCATTGCTCGATTTTACCATTTTTTAGCGAAAGGCGGTACACATCCGAAGCGGTTTGTGCTGTCGATTGCGTAAAAAACAAACTTTGGTTGTCCTTGGTAAACTCCGCTCCGCCAATCAATCCGGTGGGAATGTTTTTGACTTCGCTATAGGATTGGTCTTTGGTATTCATCAAATACATTTTGTTGCGACCCGCTTCGTTGGTGATGAACACCAGTTGTTTTTTGTCTTCCGAAAAAGAAAAACTTTCTACATTCCAATTGATTTTGGAGGTCAAATAGTTCACTTTTTTGGTCTTCACGTCCAAAATAGCCAAACGCTCAAACTCATTGTCTTTATCGGTCAAAAACCAAATTTCGTTGGTCGAATTTCCAAATTTAGCTCCACTTTGAATCACACCTTTGCTGGCTCTGTCGGTTACTTCGGACAATTTGCCAGAAGCGATATCCAAAGACCAAATATGAGATTCATTGGCCGAAATGTATTCGCCAATCAACAGTTGTGAATTGTCTTTAGAAAGGTCCAAAATTCGCCAACCGCCTCCTTTTACTTGCAGCACCATTTTGGCCGCCGAAGGATTTTTTGGGTCCATATAATAAATGTCACGGTCTCCACCGTTGCGTTTGGTTGAGGAGAAATAAAACCCCTTTCCATCGGCTCTCCAAGTAATGCCGCCGTTTTGTGAACGGCCACCATCAGTCAGTAAAGTCGATTGCAGCGTTTTGAGGTCTAGTTGGTACAATTGCCCAAACTCATTACCGCCCACGTCTTTGGAATAAATCAGATACTCGCCTTTGGTAGGTTCGTAGCTCACGCCACTAACCGGTTCGTCAAAAAAAGTGATTTGCGTTCTCGCGCCCAAAGGTTGCACCACGCGATGCAATTGAGCCGTAGAGCCAAAACGCGTGGTAATGATAATATCGTTTTTTACAGGATGAATTTCTGCCAAAGAAGCACCACGAGCCTCGGAGTATTTTTTTACTTGAACAGCTAACTCTTTCGGAATGAAAGCAATGTTTTCGGTAATCAAATTTTCGTTTGGCAAAATACCCGTATTTTTTTGCTGTGCTTGTACTAAAGTCAAGCCGAGAAAAGTCGGGATTAAAATAAATGCATTGAGTTTCATACTATTTCATTTTGGATTAGTTCAAGTTTTCGTTGGCGTTGCATGGAGTAATTGATAATGTACAAGCCTGTCATGGTAACTGCTCCGCCAATAATGATGGCAGCTGTGAGGATTTCGTCAAACAAAAATGCCCCTAAAAGTACTGCTACAATCGGATTGATATAGGCATAGACACTACTGACTTCAGTAGGTAGATGTTGTAAAGCATAAATAAAGGCAATAAAAGTGAAGACCGAACCAATGATGACCAAGTAAGCAATAGCCCACCAGGAAGCCGCTGGAATTTGACTTAGTGGAATACCCGTTCCAGAGGCGCCTGTAAAAGCAAAAAGACAAAAACTTGAAATCAACATTTGCAATCCTAAACTAAAATAAGGATTAAAAGTCGCCGCTTTTTTCTTGGTATACAAAGTACCAAAGGCCCAAGTGATTGTAGCTGCTATGGAAAGGACAATCCCAAACTGAAAATCGGGTCGGATAAAATCGGCCAAATGTTCATAGAAAATAACGCATACCCCAGCAAAAGCAATCAGAATTCCAAAAACCGCCAAGCGAGTGATACGCTCCCCCCTGAAAAAACTGATTATTGCAATCCAAATAGGCACCATAGCACCGATAATGGCCCCTAGCCCACTCGGAATGAATTTCACGCCCCAGGTACTTAAACCATTACTCAATAAGAAGTTAAGCAAACTCAATATTACTATCGATTTCCACTGCTTCCCTTTAGGCCAAGGTGTTTTCTTTACAATAAAATAACCCACATACAAAGCACCGCCCAAAAACTGACGGATAGCAGCCAACTGAAGTGCAGGCATATGTTTTACGCCTTCTTTAGACGCTAACCAAGTCGTGCCCCAAGCTATGCTTACCCAAGCTAAGGCCAACATAGGTAGCCCCAACGAAGTAAAGGGAGCCGTAACGGTATTTTTAATTTTTGTTCTCAAGATAACTAAGGAGTTTCTACAAAAGTATACTTTAAAATCGTTTGTAGTTTATCACTACTAATCCTTTTTCCGGTTCCCGAAGAAGTTGGATCAAAAGTGGGCGCCACCAATTGCCATTCGAGTGCTTTCTTAGTATAATACTCTTCTCTGGTAGGATGATAAGGCGAGACAGCGTTGAAAGTTTCGTTCCAACAATCCAGTGCTATAATTTTTTGAATGATACCGATGCAATCCGTTTGGTGAATGAAATTAATAGGAGCCTTGGCATTGGGCAGATTTTCTTTGCCCGATAACATTCGTATTGGATTTCGATCAGATCCTACGAGTCCGCCAAAACGAAGGATAGTAGTTTGAAAATGAGGATTGCTTTGCAAAAGTTGCTCTACGATTACCAATTGTCGACCACCTTCGACATCGGGATTCAAAGGCGTTGTTTCGGTGACCACATCATTCTCTTCACCGTAGACCGAAGTAGAACTTACAAACAGTACCTTTTGAACCTCAGATTGTTCGATAAACGGAATCAAAGTTTGCATTTTACCCACAAAATCCTCGCTGTTGTTGCTTCTTAATTTGGGCGGAATATCAATAATCACTATTTCGCTTCCTTTTAGAAAGGTTGTGATATCGCCAGCAATGTTCTTAGGTTGCAATTCCATCAAAAACGTAAGAATTCCTAGCTTTTCTAATTGAGCTAATTTTGAAGAAGATGTCGTCGAACCTTTCACCGTAAAACCGTTTTTTATCAAGGCTTCCGCCAAAGGCAAACCGAGCCAACCGCAACCAAGAATACTAATTTGTGACATTGTTACCCCTCTTTTTAGAATAACAAAGTTGAAAGAAAAATAGTTCTTACACAAATCCATATTTCCATTTCAATAAATCATTGAAAAAGTCATAATTTTTTCAAAAGATTGGTATTTAACAAACGAAGCTTTTTATATTCGCTACTTAAAAAAGTATTTATGAAAAAATATTCTTTGTGTTTGCTTTTAGCCAGTTCCTTGGCATTTGCACAACAACATTTCACCATTGAAGAAACCGTACTTGGCGGAAGAAAATATGCTCCTACCACTTTAGTTGGACAACAATGGCGAAAAAACACCGCATCGATTAGTTATTTAAGTGCTGATTACAGCCAATTGTTAGAAAAAAGCGCCGTCAATGGTTGGAAAGAAACTACATTGGTTACTCAAGCCGCATTTGAAAAGGCATTAAAAAATAAGATTACCAATGATTCGTTTACGCTGCGCATGTTTCCGTACGAGATCGAATGGAAATCAGCCCAAACTTTTGAAACAGAAGTCGCTGGCAGCAAAAACAATTACAAAGTAACTTTTGATGTAATGAGCCAACAAATTACTCAAGTAGTGGCTTACCCTAAAGAAGGTACTCAAGCAAAATTTACAACCAATGGCTATGTTGCCTGGTTGAAAGACAACAACATCCGCATCACCACACCAGAAAAAACAATCGAAGTAACCCAAGATGAGAATCCTGGTATCGTTAACGGTTCGGATTATGTACACCGTCAAGAATTTGGCATCGACCGTGGCATGTGGTGGAACGAAACCGGAACCCAATTGGCCTATTATCGTAAAGACGAAACTATGGTCAAAAATTACCCCCTCACCAATTGGAATGAGCGTGAAGCCAGCAACAAAGACATCAAATATCCAATGGCAGGTATGAAAAGTGAAGAAGTAACTTTGGTTGTATTTGATTTAGCGACGCAACAAAAAGTGACCCTGCAAACCGGCGAACCCAAAGAGCAATACCTCACTATGGTGACTTGGGATCCGTCAGGAAAATTTATTTATGTAGGCGTATTGAACCGCGAACAAAATCATCTAAAATTCAACAAATATAGTGCAACAACCGGCGCATTAGTAAAAACCTTGTTTGAAGAAAAAGCCAGTACATGGGTGGAACCGCAACATCCGTTGACGTTTGTACCGAATCATCCCGATCAATTTATTTATCAAACCGACAATTTTGGTTATAACCAACTGTATTGGTATAACACTGAAGGAAAACTGTTGAAAAATCTTGGCTTCAAAGATGTTGTGGTCAAAGAACTGCTAGGGTTTTCTTCTGATGGTAAATTCATCCATTACTTAGGTACAGCGAACAATGGACTTGACAAATTATTATATCAAGTGGAACTTCAATCGGGCAAAACTGTGGTATTAACTTCAACCTCTGGGATGCACAACGCTTCGGTTTCGGATGATGGGACATTTCTTTTAGACCAATACAGCAATGTAAACACGCCGAATGAAATTTCAATCCTCAATTTGAAAACCAAAAAAGCAACGGAATTGGTAAAAGCTAGTAATCCGTTTGAAGGAAAGATCACCTTGCCCAAAATGGAATTGATTACACTAACCGCTGCCGACGGCAAAACCCCTTTGAACGGGCGTATCTTGTATCCTACTAATTTTGATGCTACCAAAAAATATCCTGTGATGGTTTATGTTTATGGAGGCTCACATGCGCAATTGGTAAACAACCGTTGGATGGGTGGCGCAGGCTATTTTGATAATTATATGGCGCAACAAGGATATGTGGTGTTTACACTGGATAATCGCGGAAGTGATTCGAGAGGAAAAAAATTCTGCGATGTGAATCACCGTCAATTAGGCGTAAACGAAATGGCCGATCAAATGAAAGGTATTGAATTCTTAAAATCAAAATCCTTTGTGGATGCCGATAGAATTGGTGTATTTGGATGGAGCTTTGGTGGTTTCATGACTACTTCTTTGATGACGGATCATCCGGATGTATTTAAAGTAGGTGTGGCCGGAGGTCCAGTAATCGATTGGAAATATTACGAAATCATGTATGGCGAGCGCTACATGGACACCCCAGAAGAAAACCCACAAGGTTACGCCCAAACGTCTTTATTAGACAAAGCCAAAAACTTAAAAGGACGTTTGTTACTCATACATGGCGCACAAGACCCTGTGGTAGTGCAACAACACAGTATGAACTTTATTGAAGCGTGCATCAAAGCAGGCAAACCGGTAGATTACTTCTTATATCCCAACCACGAACACAATGTGGGCGGCAGAGACCGTATTCACTTGTATGCCAAAGTAGCGGACTATTTTAATCTACATTTGAAGAAGTAAGCTCCTTTTGATTCCATAAAAATTCCGCATAGTTTCAAGCCTATGCGGATTTTTTATTTATAATCCGATAATCTGAACTAGTTTATCGAGTTGGTACTGCCAAACTATCTTTGGCCACTGCCAAAGAATCCGAAACCGTTGAAAGTACTTCTTTGGGCAAAGTCAATTGGCCTTTCTTAATTTTTTTTCGTATCACCACGGCATCGTTGAGTACAAAAGGCGTAGGCATCATCCAATCGGCTCGTTCTTGCACATTGAACAGCGGATTTTGCAATAAGTCGAAAGAAGATTCGAACAATTCCAAATCCACAATGGCTGAGGCATTCACACTAAAATCCAAGACCAAAGGCTCATTGCCAACCACATAATAACTCAGAATTTTTTTGCCTTTACGTTCCAAAATAGAACTGGTATCACCTAAATTTTTGGCACCATTGGCTCTGAAATTGTAAAAAGTGAGCGATTCATTGGCAAAAATATCATAGCGGTTTACCTTGCGATTGGGAATAATTTTCAATCGAATATAACGCATGTTGCCCGCAATACTATCTTTTTGGAAGTAGACCGAAGGCTCTGGCACGGCAACCACAGGAGTTGAGGCTGCATAAGTGAATCCAGAATTGTACTTACTAAACAAAGGCAAATCGTTTAGCGTTTTGGCACTAAGGGGATTGGTCCCCAAATAAGTTTGCGTCCAATCGTCCAAATTCACATCATAGGTTGCCCAAAAAGCTTGTTTGGTATCGGCATTCAAGAAATAGATCAAACTGTTGGATTTGGCTTTGCCAAGCTGATAGTCTGAAGCAAAGTGAGCTTTGGCAAAAAAGAACAAAGCGAAAACAAACATTGCCAAAGACCAACGCCCTTTGTACAAAAAGGCTCCAAAAATGGGCAACAACAACCCAAAAGTTAGCACCGTTAGCACAGCACTACCCACCAAAACTTTTAATCCCAATCCCACGGGAAACATTTGAATAAAAGGAGCCAACAGCAACAAAGCAGGTATTCCACAAATTAAATTCAGCACCCAATTGGAACGTTGTGTGAAAACAAAACCAGCAAAAGCGATCAAGCCAAAATAAACAGGTATAATTAAAAACCCGGCTCCGGTGAGCGTGTTGGCCAAGATGCCATTCAACACAATCCACAGCAGCAAGACCATGGTGTAGTGATTCATTGTCACTTTCTTATAGGAAAGTAATTGGTACATCATAAAACAGACCGAAAGCGACAAAAAGACAAAGGCAGCAATATAATCGTGTCCGTTATACGTAAATCCGTTGAGGAAGTCGTTGTATTGCGGATAGGCCCAAAGCAAGCCTTGCCAGCCAAAGTAGGCCAAGGCACCCGCCACACCCAAAGACCCTAACAAGGGTAACAATCCCTTGAACAATTCTCTAAAGCTAAATAATCGGCGTACTTTACCCAGAAAAAGAAAAATAAGAAACAGCACTGCCGCCACTAGAGTCATAGGCAATACCCAAGAAAAAGGATAACTAATAAAACTGAAAGGAAGGCTAAAATACACCTCATCCTCCGTAGCTTTTACTTGTGCTAAGTTGGCATTGGCAAAATAGTTCAACAAAGGCATTAAATAACGTCCTTGATGTGCTAAGGATTTTTTGTCCAAATGTTTGCTATCATCTTGTTGGGTATGATAGTTGTAATGCCCGTCGATAAAGGCAAAATTAAAACCTTGTATGTTGCCTTTTTCTCTAAAAACAGTCAAATCGGTGTCATTGGGCAACATTTTGTAAATGCTATACATCAAAGAATTGGACACGGGATAACTAACCCCTGCTTTGGAAAACTCCTGCACCATTCCCGCATTGCCTTGGTTGGTTTCCATCAACATATAACTTGGACCCGAGGAACCACGGGCTTCAAAATTCAACACCAAGCCTACATCTTTGGCCCAAGGATGTTGCGTGACAAACAAAGCGGCCCCGTTCAACCCCAACTCTTCTCCATCCGAAAACACGATGATAATATCGTTTTTATGCGCTTTTTTGGCATGCAAAAACGTACGCACCCCTTCAATGATTGTAGCTACTCCAGATCCCGCATCGCTTGCTCCCTTGGAAGCCGAATGCGGCGCACTGTCATAATGTGACAAAAGCAACAGCGCTTTGCCGGGTTGTGTTCCTTTGATACGCGCTACGATGTTTTTAGCTTTGACTAAATTACCCCAATCGCTCATGGTGTAGCCTTCTTGAATTTGTGGTGTGATCCCCATCAAACTCAATTGATGGGTTAGCGTTAAGACTACATCTTCATGATATTGGGTACCCACATAATGAGGTTCTTTGGAAATCCGCTCTACGGTTTTAAAGGCCCGTTGTGTAGAATAATCAGCCAGAGATTTTCCTTCAAAACTCAAAGTTTGCGGCATTTGTAGGTAATACGCCGAGACCAAAACGATTACCATTACAGCAACCGATATCAAAGTAGCATACTTCTTCATAAGTATTGGGTTGTGGTATTTAAATATCTTTTTTGACTAGCATGTAATAGTCATTTTCCAAAAGCATATAGCCTTGATCGTACAAAAAATAATACGTATTTCCTGTTTTGGTGTGCAATATAGAAGTAAAAAATTCAAAATCAAATCCCTTACTCATTAACTTCGCCTTGCTAGTTTTACTTTTGCCTTCTACATTCAATTCTGACAAAATTCGGTAATTTTTGCGCAACTTGTTGTTAATATTTCGCATATAATTCGTGCTGTCCTTGTTGATTTTATTGTTGTAAGCATTCCTACAACTGTCGCTACAAAATTTCTTGTCTTCGCGACCTACAATTTTTTCACCACATTCGAGGCAGGTTTTCATAAATTTTCAATTTAACTGATTCAACATTTTGGTATTAGGAGCCCAGCAATAGGCTTTATTGGTTATCATTGGTTCCTGCTGTCCTTCCTATCTTTTTGGCCCCGAGAAAAACGGGTCCAAAAAGGATATTCCCTCCCATCAGGGCTAGGTAGGAAGCAGGGTTTTGTGTTTGTTTTCTTATTTTATACACCCCTAGCCCTTCTAATTCCATGTATTATTTTTCATTGGAGTCGTTCAAGAAGGGAATTCGAATGTGCTAAATGATATACTTTTTGATACTATTCACTTTTATTCTCTCACTTGACACACCCCTAGCCCCTCTCAAGAGGGGAATTCGAATGTGCTAAATGAGATGTTTTCACTATTATTCAAAAATGTATTTTTAAACACTAAACGTGTTGCGGTCCTAGCTCCCCTCTTGAGAGGGGTCGGGGGTGTGTTTTATTTTTTACAAATTATCTCTTCTTCTTAGTAAATCCACAGTTTCTCTTAAACAGTCAAAATTCAATATCTAGTTAATGAATCTACAATTTAGAAAATGGGATTTAAAAATTTTAAAGATAGTTTTTCGCTTCAGCCTTGACCACTCCCCTCTCGAGAGGGGCTGGGGGTGTGTTTTTCATATTCCACAATATAACCTTCAATAGCTCGCAAAACATTCTCCATATCTTTCAAAACTTGTTCATCCGTAAACCGTAAAACACTTATCCCCAACTGATTCATTCTTTTCTCTTTTACTGTGTCTTTATTATATACTTCTAAAAACTGATGAGAATACCCATCAACTTCAATTCCTAACATCAACTCATAACAAAAAAAATCTAAAATATAATGATCTATAGGCTTTTGACGATGAAAATCATAACCATACATCTGTTTACCTTTCAGCTTTAACCAAAGAAAGATCTCGGTTCTTGTAGAATCATTTCTTAATTGTCTAGCCAATTCTTTTAGCTTTGGATTGTACGGAATGATCTTTCTTTTATCCATTTGATTATATTGTTCTTCTTAATTTTCTCTTTTTACACACCCCTAACCCCTCTAACTCCATGTATTATTTTTAATTGGAGTCGTTGAATCTTCGATTTCAAGAGGGGAATTAAAAGGTGCTAAATGAGATGTTTTTCACTATTATTCACTTTTGTTCTCATACTTTACACACCCCTAGCCCCTCTCAAGAGGGGAATTCGAATGTGCTAAATGAGATGTTTTCACTATTATTCAAAAATGTATTTTTAAACACTAAACGTGTTGCGGTCCTAGCTCCCCTCTTGAGAGGGGTCGGGGGTGTGTTTTATTTTTTTCAAATTCTTCTATAAAACCAAAAAATCCCCTTGTTACTCTCTAACCCCGATAGGAGCGGCATCCTTTTTTTCACCTTTCGGGGGAAAAAAGATATAGCGGATAGCGGGACGATGTTTCCTGAGAAGCCTTTTGTGTCTGTTCCTAAACAAACCTCTTCTCTATTTATCATTGTTTTTTAACTTCTGTAAATCATACAAATCGGTTCTTCGGTCTTTGAGGATGCGCACGCTGCCGTGTTCGTGCAGCTCTTTGAGCAAATCCAAATCGACATCGACAATCAAGGTCATTTCGGTATTGGGTGTGGCTTCGGCTTTGATCCCGTTGCTTGGAAACGCAAAATCCGAGGGCGTAAACACCGCCGATTGTGCATACTGAATGTCCATATTATTCACCTTTGGTAAATTCCCCACGCAACCCGCAATGGCCACATAACACTCGTTCTCAATGGCCCGTGCTTGCGAGCAATGTTTGACCCGAGTAAAAGCATTTTGAGTATCGGTCAAAAATGGGACAAACAAAATATTCATACCCTCATCGGCCATGATGCGAGACAGCTCTGGAAACTCCACATCATAACAAATCAATATGCCAATCTTACCACAATCGGTATCAAAAGTTTGAATATTCGAACCGCCTTTCATTCCCCAATGCTGCACCTCGTTGGGGGTCACATGAATTTTGCTGTACATTTCGGCCGTGGCATCGCGTTTACACAAAAAACCTACGTTGTACAAATTCCCTCCCTCTAAATAGGGCATACTTCCGGTGATGATGTTGATGTTGTACGAAATGGCAAACTCCTGAAAGCGTTTTTTGATGGCCTCGGTGTATTTGGCCAACTCGCGTATGGCTTCGGCCTCGGTAAGGTGATTATAATCGGCCATCAAAGGTGCGGTAAACAACTCTGGAAACAAGGCAAAATCGCAACCATAACCCGAGACCACATCGATGAAAAACTCAGATTGTTCAAACAAAGCATCGAGATTGGCCAACGACCGCATTTGCCATTGGATCAAACCCAATCGAATTACTGATTTTTCGGTATTGATGAGCTTGGGACTTTCGTCATAGTAAATGTTATTCCATTCTAATAAAACAGCTACCTCTTTGGATTCTTCATCGCCTTCTAAATAGTTTTTGATGACGCGCAATACGTGGAAATCATTGTTGAGTTGAAAGGACAACACAGGATCGTGCAATTGTTTGCTTCGCACTTTATCGATGTATTTTTTGGGCGACATTTTATCGGCATGTTTGCCATAATTCGGAATGCGTCCGGCAAAAACAATCCCTTTGAGATTAAGCTGTTCGCACAATTCTTTGCGAGCATCGTACAAACGGCGACCCAAGCGCAAGCCGCGATAATTGGGATGAATAAACACATCGATACCATACAAAATCTCGCCAAACGGATTGTGGGTCGAAAACGAATAATTGCCGATGATATCCAAATAATTGTGGCGTTTGTCGACCATTTTCTCATCTACTATAAGCGACAACGCCGAACCCACCACTTTGCCATCGGCCAAAATCACCAACTGTCCTTCGGGAAAAACGTCCAACAAGCGTTCGATATCCTCGGCGCGCCAATAGGAATCGGCCATTTCGGGATAGGATTCCACCATGGAATTCTTGAGTTGCTTGTAGTCCTCCAACGCCAAATTGCGCAATTCTACTTTTTTGATTTTCGTTTGCATAGGGTGTGGGGTTTTAGGGTTACTTATGTTTTTGAGATATTGTGTTGACCTATCAAGTAAAAGTCTAAAGAAAAAACAAATTAGAATTACGAGTAATTTAATGTATAAATAAACTGATGTTTATTCTTGATCAGAATTAATTCCTCCGGTAATATCCTCACCGATATAATTAGAAATTTCAGGATAATAAACACTACCTGAAGATGTTCCCATAAAAATATATGTACTTGCAAAAAGAAAATGAACATTTTTATTTTTATCAGGTTTAATAAATCTATTCTTTAAAACGTTATTTATAACTGGATACATCAATGATTTATCATTACTATCAACATAAGCTAATAAACCATCATCTATACTTAATACTAAATTATGCTTATGTCTTGGCTGTATATCTGCATCATAATATGAATCAATTTCACTTGGTAATTTATCTAAATCAAAATTTAACTTATTACAAACAAGAACCGAAAATATATTATCATAGAAATAATTAATCGGATCAAAAGCACCTTCTTTATCACGTTTAATTTTCACTGGCGAGGACATATTCTCTTTTAATCTTTTATTCTTTGCCAATTTATTTAGAGCTACTTTAAACTCATTCTTGGTCAAATCAGATTTAACTTCAACTATACCTACAACAGTCTCAACCGGATAAAATCTTTGTTTTTCAACATTTTCTATCAGAGGAGTATTATTTCTGTCATATACTATGATGTCTATTTGTGAACTAACATCTCCTTTATCCGTAATTATGAAACCACTCCCTAAATCAAGTCGCATAGGAATTATAGCTCTTAAAAAATCTTTACATATTTGTTCTCTATGTGTTCCAAACTCCCCAGGATGGATAAGTCTATTTAAATTATCATCATAAAAAATATTCTTTGCTGTTTCTTTGAAAGAATACCTAAAAAATTCTATTTTCTCTTCTAATATTTTATTAAAAATTTGATTCCCCATAATTCCTATCCGTGATTAAAAAAATAATACTCCCTCAAATATACTCAAAAATATCCATTTACAAACGGTTACAAACAATTACAACCGAAAGTAAATGGTAGGCAACCGACTAAGTATCAATTGGCACCGCATCTTTGCCCTGTCGAAATGAAACAATCATAACGTTGCTCATCCGACACGAACTTTTTAATTATATGCCTAACTTTTAAATTTTACACGCCATGAAAAACAAAGTACAATTAATCGGACATGTAGGAAACGAACCAGAAATCAAAGCCTTCGACGGAGGCAAAAAAGTAGCCAACCTTACGCTAGCCACCAACGACAGCTACCGCAACGACAAAGGCGACAAAGTAGAACAAACCGAATGGCACAAAGTGGTAGCCTGGGGCAAAACTGCCGAATTGATCGAAAAATACGTAACCAAAGGCAAGGAAATAGCCATCGAAGGAAAATTGACCCACCGCAGTTACGAAGACAAAAACGGCGAAAAACGCTACATCACCGAAGTGTTGGTGAATGAAATCTTACTTATGGGAAAATAATTTCGGGTACGATGCACGTTCAAGTATTTTCCGTTCGGGTGGATGCGCCACATTTGGTGCCCGATCAAGAGCAACTCAACGCCTTTATCGCCTCGGTAGAATTGGTACAATCCGATACGCATTTCATCGAATCCGATGCCAGTTATTGGTCCGTGCTATTGCATTACAGAGAAAAAATCCAACTGAGCAGTACAGAAAAAGAGAGGCTAACGGATTTGACCCCCGCACAAGTAGAACGGTATTCGCAATTGAAACGCTGGCGCAATGCCTTAGCCCAAGAGCGAAATGTGAAGCCTTTCATGATTTGCCACAACCGGCATTTGTTGGAAATAGCAGTACAACATCCCCAAACCCTATCCGATTTTCAATGGATCAAAGGCTTTGGTACCAAAAGGACACAACAGTTTGCCGTTCCGCTTCTGACCCTCCTACAAGCCAGTTAATTAAACACCGCCCCAAGAGATGGGGCGGTTTTGTTTTGAATAAAAACTACTCGGATAACCCAAAAAAAACAGAGGCAGTAACTCCCGTATCGACCAAATTGATCGAGTCAATTTTACAGATAACCTCCTTATTACCCAATGTCATTAAATTAAGAAAAATGACTTATTATTTTGTCATTCCGACAGAGGAGGAATCACGCAGATTGTTCACATTATGAGATTCTTTGTTCCTCAGATTGACACAAAAAAACCTTAACATAATGACATTGCCTCATTACCCACTTTCAAGCAACTGAAGTTTTAGACATTTTCATGTTTTAGTTTAAGATTGAGCATGCTGTATCGCTTTATCTAATTGTCTGATTTTCTAATACTTAATACATTGTTCCAAAAACTATTTTATATCATATATTTCATATTAATTTTTTGTATAAAATTAATATAAAAATAAAAGTATTATTGTTAATTTATTTTTATATATTAAAGCATATATTAAAAAATCATTATTTATATTTGCGCGCAAAACTCTTGTTTTATATGTGCTTACAAAGATTTATAAGTAATTCTAAACTGTAATTTAATACGATTTTTTTGGTTAATTTAAAAAGTTTTTTGTTAATTTTTATTATAATTATTTGTAAGTCAATTTCTTATGCTTTTTTTAATTGAAAAATCAACTTAACTAAAGATATAGAACACACATCCATAGCGTTTTGATCTTAAAAATCCAATTGTATGCCTAACTTTACTTTGAAGACATTTTTTTTAAACTTTGTATTTCTTTGTCTATTGTTTTTTAGTAATACTAGTATTGCTCAATGTCAAATAATAGGAACTAAATCAGCCACTGACTACCAAACCAAGAATAACGATACTCCATGCTCATTGAATACCCTTAAAGATTGCAACGGTATATTAGAAATAGGAGATGGAACAACTGCAACTACATTACAAATGAATGGGCCTTTAGACTTAACATGTCTCGGCCCAATTCAAGTTATAATAAAATCAAATGCTATAATTGATTTTTCTATTCAAAATCATGATTTTAAGCTTGCAGCTGGATCTTCTGTTGTTTTTGAAGGGACTGGAACTTTAACACCTACAAGTGGTAACGGTATTTGCAATTCATCTGATAGAATACTTGTGGGCGGAAACCCGGTTGCAACTTGCAGCAGTAATGGATCTACTCCCTCATTTACAGATTTTATTGCCAGTGGTGGATATGTTGGATTTGCTGGATCTATTGGTACAAATCAAACTATATGTCAAGGTACAGTACCTAACGGATTAACCTCTATAAATAATGGCGCAACTGCTTCAGGCACAACAATTACATACCAATGGGAAACAGATGCTAGTGGAAGCTTTCAAAATATTTCTGGAGCGACAAGTAAAGATTATAACCCACCAGCTCTAAATACAACAACTAAATATAGAAGAAAAACAACTTTTCAGTATTCTAATATTAATTATTCGTTATTTACAAATACAGTAACTGTTACGGTATCTTCCTCACCACCCCCTACTATTGTTTTAACTAGTGGAACAGCAAATCATACGGTTTGTTCGGGAACAGGAATTACCAATACAGTTTATACATGGGGCGGTGGAGCTACAGATGTTACAGTTACAAATTTACCTTTAGGTTTGACTGCAACTAAAGATACTAGTGCAAAAACAGTAACAATAAGTGGAACTCCAACTGCAAACGGTACTTACACCATTACCACAACTGGCCAAACAACACCTTGTACGGCATTAAGCTTGAACGGAACAATTACTGTAAATCCAATTGCAACCTTAGTTTTAACTAGTGGAACTGCAAATCAAACGGTTTGTTCAGGATCAGGAATTATCAATACAGTTTATACTTGGGGAGGTGGAGCTACAGATGTTACAGTTACAAATTTACCTTTAGGTTTGACTGCAACTAAAGATACTAGTGCAAAAACAGTAACAATAAGCGGAACTCCAACTGCAAACGGTACTTACACCATTGCCACAACTGGCCAAACAACACCTTGTACAGCATTAAGCTTGAACGGGACAATTACTGTAAATCCAATTGCAACCTTAGTTTTAACTAGTGGAACAGCAAATCAAACGGTTTGTTCGGGAACAGGAATTACTAGTACGGTTTATACTTGGGGAGGTGGAGCTACAGATGTAACAGTTACAAATTTACCTTTAGGTTTGACTGCAACTAAAGATAATAGTGCAAAAACAGTAACAATAAGCGGAACTCCAACTGCAAACGGTACTTATACCATTACCACAACTGGCCAAACAACACCTTGTACGGCATTAAGCTTGAACGGAACAATTACTGTTAATCCAATTGCAACCTTAGTTTTAACTAGTGGAACAGCAAATCAAACGGTTTGTTCGGGAACAGGAATTACTAGTACGGTTTATACTTGGGGAGGTGGAGCTACAGATGTAACAGTTACAAATTTACCTTTAGGTTTGACTGCAACAAAAGATAATAGTGCAAAAACAGTAACAATAAGCGGAACTCCAACTGCAAACGGTACTTATACCATTACCACAACTGGCCAAACAACACCTTGTACGGCATTAAGCTTGAACGGAACAATTACTGTTAATCCAATTGCAACCTTAGTTTTAACTAGTGGAACAGCAAATCAAACGGTTTGTTCAGGATCAGGAATTACCAATACAGTTTATACATGGGGCGGTGGAGCTACAGATGTAACAGTTACAAATTTACCTTTAGGTTTGACTGCAACTAAAGATAATAGTGCAAAAACAGTAACAATAAGCGGAACTCCAACTGCAAACGGTACTTATACCATTACCACAACTGGCCAAACAACACCTTGTACGGCATTAAGCTTGAACGGAACAATCACAGTTAACTCCCTACCCAACAACATATCCACCGGTTTTACAGCTACCACATTATGTGCTGGAGGTTCTCCACAATTAACTTTTGATGCAGAAGATGCAACGTTTTCCAATCCTTACGAAATTACCTACAAAAACAACAGCAATTCAACTATATATACACAAACTATTACTACTGCCTCACCTTTTTCATTTACACCTGGCGACAATCCTACTAATGATGCAAACTATACCCTTTTGTCTGTAAAAAACGCCACATGTACACGAACTACTGGATTTGGAAACTCAACAGCCAGTTTAAATTTTCGCCCCTTACCTACAGCTTATATTTCTGGAAGTACTAGTGTTTGTAAAGATGGTACTGCTCCTTTGATCACATTTACCAATAGCCATACCGCTGCAATTACCATTACTTACAAGATTAATAGTGGTACAAGTCAAACTATTAATGTCCCAGCAAATAATACAGCAACAGTATTGGCTTCAACTAGTACTGCAGGAACCTATAATTACATTATAACTGAAGTTTCCTATCAATCTACTCCAAACTGTAGCAATACTGTTTCTGGTCAGTCTGCAGTGGTAAACGTTTTAAACAATACAGTTTCTGCCCCAAGTTCTACACCAACCTTGTGTATTAATAGCGCATTAACAGCGATTACACACACCACTACGGGAGCCACAGGTATAGGTACTGCAACAGGTTTACCTGCAGGAGTAACTGCAAGTTGGTCATCAAATACCATTATCATTAGCGGTACACCAACAGCCGCTGGAACATTTAACTATAGCATTCCACTAACTGGAGGTTGCGGAAGCGTGAGTGCTACGGGAACTATTATTGTTACTGCTAACAATACAGTTTCTGCACCAAGTTCAACGCCAACCTTGTGTATTAATACCGCATTAACAGCGATTACACGCACCACTACGGGAGCCTCGGGTATAGGGACTGCAACAGGTTTACCTGCAGGAGTAACTGCAAGTTGGTCATCAAATACCATTACCATAAGCGGTACACCAACAGCATCAGGAACATTTAACTATAGCATTCCACTAACTGGAGGTTGCGGAAGCGTGAATGCTACGGGAACTATCATTGTTACTGCTAACAATACAGTTTCTGCTCCAAGTTCAACGCCAACCTTGTGTATTAATACCGCATTAACAGCGATTACACATACCACTACGGGAGCCACAGGTATAGGGACTGCAACAGGATTACCTGCAGGAGTAACTGCCACTTGGTCATCAAATACCATTACCATTAGCGGTACACCAACAGCCGCTGGAACATTTAACTACAACATTCCACTAACTGGAGGTTGTGGAAGCATAAATGCTACGGGAACTATTATTGTTAGTGCTAACAATACAGTTTCTGCTCCAAGTTCAACGCCAACCTTAAATATCAATACTGCTTTAACAGCAATTACTCATTCTACTACAGGTGCCACTGGAATTGGAACCGCAATAGGATTACCTTCAGGAGTTACGGCAACATGGGCTTCAAATACCATTAGCATTAGCGGCACACCAACAGCATTAGGCACATTCAACTACAGCATTCCACTAACAGGAGGTTGCGGAAGTGTGAGTGCTACAGGTACAATTAATGTTTCTTCAACATCTTGTGTAAATAACTTAATTACTAACGGTGATTTTACTAATGCAACGACCGGGAACAACAAAGCTTTAGGTTGGACATTTACCCCAACAAAAGGTACATATGTAGAAACTTATCCAGAGAACACATACTTTAGCACGGGTAATAGTGGATATACCGCTGAACTAGACTCTGGAGCCTCTTTACGACAAGTTGTTACTGTTGTACCAGGGGTTTCCTATACACTAAGTTTTATCTACGCCCGCAGAAATGGCACTGAAGCTCCTTCTCCATCTGGAGTTACCATTGCTGTACTTGGAGGAACTTCAGGAGCTTCTTCCTTAGCATTCGAAACTTCTACTCCCACGCCGCAAATTGGTACTTTTACTTTTACGCCTACAAGTACTTCAATAACTTTAGATTTATTCAATCATTTAGCGACAAACCAAACGTATGGAACAATAATCGACAACATTGTTTTAGTACCTTCTACTCAAGTGACTCCTTTTGCAACCACAATACCAAAAGGAACTTTTAACACTTTGTCTTCATGTGCTGGTACACCTATACAATTAGATGTAGATAATGTTCCTAGCTCAGGGGTTACCTATTCTTGGACGGGTTCCTCTGGAGCATCCTTTTCTTCAACCAACATAAAAAATCCTATTGTGAGTTTTACAGGAACTGGTTTGAAAGAAGCCACTGTTACAGTAACTACCGCCGCTGGTTGTATCTCATCCTCTACCATTTATGTTAACATAAACAGCACTAATGGCCCAACTATTACCACTTCAACTACTCCGGCAGTAGTGACAGCCGTTTGCCAAAATACAACCGCTCAAACTACCTCTATGACTTATACAGCCATCACCAATTCGCCTACTAGTTATAGAATTGATTGGGATACTTTAGCAGATCAAGGAACTACTACATTTACTACGGGAGGTAATTTGACTGGAATTATTGTCCCAGCCGGTACTCCTGCAGGATCCTATACAGGAACATTAATTATCACTAATGCCAACTGTTCCTCCACTAAAGCAATTACATTAACGGTAAACTCATTACCGCAAGGAAGTTTAACTGCAAATGGCCCTTTTTGTGACTCTGGAACGGGTCAATTAACATGGACAGCAACTGCAGGAACAGGACCTTATACAGTGGTTTATAATGATGGTGTTGCCAATCGAACCGCATCTAATGTTGTAAGCGGGACGCCATTTGCCACATTTACTACTCCAGTAACAACTACTACTAGTTATACTTTAGTTTCAGTAACTGGAGCCAATAGTTGCACGAGAACCAATAGTTTCACAAGTGGATCGGCTATTATAACCGTCAATCCAATTCCTAATCAACCAACAATTATAACTACTACTCAACCTACATGTGCTGTAGCCACGGGGAGTGTTACCTTGAGTAATTTACCATCTTCAGGATCTTGGACTATTACGGCTTCACCTCAAACTCCTAATTTGACTGGATTAACAGGCACTGGTATAAACACTACAATTGAGGGTTTAACTGCCAATACTAGTTATAGCTTTGTGGTGAGCAATAATGGTTCGTGTTCATCAACAGCCTTAACAAATGTAAATATTAATGCGGCTCCAGCTACTGCCACATGGGATGGTACAACATGGACTGGAACAACACCTAATGGTTCGAATCCTATTGCTTTTGCCGGAAACTACACCTCTACCGGAGATTTAAAGGCTTGTTCTTGCACCGTACTATCTGGCCATGTTCTCATCAAAGAGGGGCATACTCTAACCATTACTAATGCCATTAAGGTAACCAATAATGCAACAACAAGTCTGGTTTTCGAAAATAATGCAAGTTTGGTACAAACCACCAATGCCACCAATGTTGGCAATATTGAATATCGCCGTACCTCTGCTCCAATGAAAAATTTCGATTATACTTATTGGTCTTCTCCAGTTACCGGACAAACAACCGTTGCCTTATCTCCAAATACCTTTTGGGATAAATATTTTAGATTCGATAAAGGTTGGAAATTGCACCAAGGGATTATGGAGCCTGCAGTAGGCTATATTATTCGTGTTCCTAAACCTGGTTCTCCAGCGCCAGATAATTGGTCAGGAACCACCTATGCCCAACCGGTAGCCTTTAAAGGGGTTCCGAATAATGGTGACATCTTTTATAATAATGTTGAGGCCAATCAATTCCATTTAGTAGGCAATCCGTATCCCTCAGCCATAAATGCAGATGATTTTATTACTACAAATAGCAGTGTAATTAACGGTACCCTCTATTTCTGGACTCACAATACGCCAATTCAACAAAGTGGTAACAATTATGTGTATGTGTCCAACGATTATGCGTTATTTAACTTAACAGGCGGTACAAGTGCAGCTAAAAGCGACTTAGTTGGTAAGGATTCAACCCCTAAAGGTTTTATCGCTGCTGGGCAGTCATTCTTCGTTCAAGGGGCAAAAAATCTTGCAACAGCAAGTAAGATTGCATTTAATAATAGCATGAGAGTAGGTAATGAAAACAAACAAAACGAACAATTCTACAAACAAACGTCTACCAAAAAATCGGAAGCTATCGAAAAAAACAGGATGTGGTTAAACTTGTCTAACAGCCAAGGAGCCTTTAAACAACTATTAGTTGGCTACATCACTGGTGCTACTAACGACTGGGATCATTTATACGATGGCGAAACCCTTAAGGGTCAAACTTTCGTAGATTTTTACAGCCTCAGTTCCGATAAAAAATTAACCATACAAGGACGAGCATTACCCTTTGACGAAAACGACCAAGTCCCCTTAGGCTACAGCAGTACTTTAGTGGGGCCATTCGATATCGCTATTGACAGTCGAGATGGAAATTTAACCAATCAACCCATTTGGTTAGAAGACAAAAAAATGGGTATTACACACGATTTAACTAAAGGTAAATACACCTTCACCACCATCAAAGGAAGCGAAAACGATCGTTTTGTATTAAAGTATACCAATAAAACACTAGGAACTAATGAAAATGAAATAATAAAAAATGGCCTAACCGTATCGGTTAAAAACAAAAACATAACAATTAGTTCTACTGGAGAGAACCTTACTAAAGTTGAAGTTTTTGACTTATTGGGAAGAAAAGTGTATGAGAAAACTAAGATCAATGCCCAAGAATGGACTATTGAAAACTTGTCTATCCCAAGCCAAACGTTAATTGTGAAATCAACTTTAAGTAATAATACAAACAGCAGTACGAAAATTATTTTCTAAATACCCTTAGAATATATTTTTGAGAACCCTTTCAGTGATTTTGATCTGAAAGGGTTTATAAATTTATAAAGTAATTAACTATCCTTGAGTCATTAGTAGCATAATTACAATTGCAAAGCTTTTAATATATTTAAATATAATTTTTATTGTTAAATTTTTACAGTTTTTCAAATTCTTTACGGCTTAACACTAGAAAAATAAACAGTAAATCTTTTATTCTTACATTTGCTACTCAATAGAAAAATAGTTTTATTAACATTTTTTTTGTAAACAATTAATTATATTAAATCAGAATATGAATAGATTTTTGTTTTTCTTTGTTTTGTTTATCTCTATCACATTAGCTAATGCTCAAACAAAAGATACTGCAACAACAAGTAAAAATCAGATTTTTTTTAAAACATTATCCAATCTAACAGTACCAAATCGAGCCGTTACAAGAATTTACACCGATTACAATGGTTATTTTACGTCTTCGGCCACCACTAATATAACGGCCAATCAACCCGATACAGAAAACAACCTTTTAGCATTCGATTGGAACGGTAAAACGTGGGCTACAGGGGTAGATAATACCGCTTTAACAAACAATAGTATTACTTTCGAAAACACCAAATTTAGAGCACTAAAAATATCTGATATCCAATTTCATGGAAGTACTCATTTTTTACAAGGTGCTAGGATAGATGGTAATTCAAATGATAGAATATTAACTCCTGCCTTAAACGGTATCGCCTCAACTCCTGCTGAGTTAGCTGCCCGTTTGACCGATGGTAAAAATGGACTAGCCTTAGGCACTGGAATTGCAAATATCAAAAATGGAACTTCCGAATTTAAAATCGGAGTGGGCAATATCAATATCCTTGGCGTGGGCGATCAAAAACCAGATATTATTATAACTCAAGTAGCCGCACCTGATACATCTGCAGATGTTTTCAAATTTGTGGATGTAAATGGAAACACCATTGGAAATCCAATTACAGTATCGTTTCCTAGTATTACAGCAGTGGGTACCTACCGTTTAGATTTATTTAGCGCATCCAATGGAATTCCAAGTTTCCCTTTAGGACAAACCAGAGATATACGTATGTTAGGTTATGATTTCTCTGATTTTGGTATTAATTCTTCAAATGAGGCCTTGGTAGATCGATTGGTGATCAATTTTTCTGGAAGTTCGGATTGTGCTTTTATTGGAGTAAATCAAAATTCATTAAAACGATCAGAGTTGAGTCTTATCAAAACAGCCTCTATTATCGACTGTGGAAAATTGGGAGATACCGTAACCTATACTTTTGTAGTAAAAAACACAGGAGACGTACCGATTCGCAACATCATATTAAATGATTTAAATCCCGCAGTTACTATTCCAACTAACACCATAGCACTTTTGGATCCTGGCGCTACCTCAACTTTAACAGGTACATACGTTATAACTGCTGCCGATGTAGCCCTAGGTAAAATAGAAAATAGCGCTAAAGTAGAGGGCGAAGACCCTTCATTTGCAAAAGTAATTGATATTTCGGGCACCAATGAATCAAACAATGTACCTACAGTTATTAATTTGCTAGCTCCTCCTACCATTGGAACAGTTTCAAATGTTAATTGTTCTTCATCAAAAAGTGGAGCAGTGGTCCTAAACAATTTACCTACTACAGGAATTTGGACAATTACAATGACGCCCACCGTTACAGGAGTTACAGGATTGACGGGTTCTGGAAGTACTACAACCCTTAACGGCTTATCCATAGGTAGTTATACTTTTAGAGTAACCAGTGCTAATGGATGTTTATCTCCAAAATCTGAATTAGTAAACATATCTGACGCCTCAAATACCACTTGGAATGGCACAACTTGGAGTAATGGAGTGCCAGACGTAACGAAAAATGCGATAATTAATGGGGCGTATACCATAACTTCCGATTTTACTGCTTGTAGTTTGACGATTAATTCTGGATTCACTATTACGGTGCCAAGTGGTCGAACTTTTACGATAACAAATGCCATTACAAACAATGGCCAATTGATTTTTGAAAACCAATCCAGTTTAATACAAATCAATCCGGTTATGAACTCAGGTAGTATAGAATACCGGCGAAAATCGGCTCCCATGAAAAATTTTGATTACACCTATTGGTCCTCGCCTGTTGCTGGTCAAACGGCCAAAAATTTATCGCCCAACACACTTTCTGATAAATATTTCAGATACAACCCTACAAGTGGTTGGACATTTGACGATGGTGAAATGAAACCTGGTGTTGGATTCATCATACGTGTACCTAAACCAGGTACTTATCCAAATGGTGAAACATGGAGTGGAACTACATATGAGCAACCCGTTTCTTTTAAAGGGATTCCAAATAATGGCAATTATACAATCACAGCGGGTCCTAATCAATTCAATCTTATAGGAAACCCCTATCCCTCTGCTATTAAAGCTGAAGAATTTATCAAAGCAAATAGCGGTATTATATCTGGACCTTTGTACTTTTGGACACATAATACTCCAATTACACAAATTGGGACTCAATTCGTGTATTCTGCAAACGATTATGCAACTTATAACTTTACGGGATCTACAGCGACTTCAATAGGTAATTTTAATGATCTCAACAATAATGGGCAATTAGATCCAGACGAAGAAATTACGACCAATAGGCCTTCTGGATTCATTGCTGCAGGACAATCCTTTTTTGTAAGCTCTCAAGCAAATCCAACGGCTACTGCATTTGTATTTAACAACCAAATGCGTATCGCTGGCAACAATACTCAATTCTTCAAACAAACGGCTACCAAAAAAACGGAAGCCATCGAAAAAAACAGGCTGTGGTTAAACTTGTCTAACAGCCAAGGAGCCTTTAAACAACTCTTAGTAGGCTACATCACGGGGGCTACTAACGACTGGGATCATTTGTACGATGGTGCTACGCTCAATGGACAAAGTTTCGTAGATTTTTACAGCCTCAATTCCGACAAAAAATTAACCATTCAAGGACGTGCGCTTCCCTTTGACGAAAACGACCAAATCCCCTTAGGCTACAGCAGTACTTTAGTGGGGCCATTCGATATCGCTATTGACAGTCGAGATGGAAAATTAGCCAATCAACCCATTTGGTTAGAAGACAAAAAAATGGGTATTACACACGATTTAACCCAAGGAAAATATACCTTCACCACCATCAAAGGAAGCGAAAACGACCGTTTTGTATTAAAGTATACTAATAAAACACTAGGAACTAATGAAAATGAAATAATAAAAAATGGCCTCACCGTATCGGTTAAAAACAAAAACATAACAATTAGTTCTACTCGAGAGGCCCTCGCTAAAGTGGAAGTTTTTGACTTATTGGGAAGAAAAGTGTATGAAAAAACTAAGATCGACGCCCAAGAATGGAGTATTGATCAGTTACCACTAAACACTCAAGCCTTAATCGTAAAAACTACTTTGGCAAATGGAATGACTAATAGTCAAAAGATCGTTTTCTAACGCACTATGCCTATATTTTAGCAACCCTTTGATTCGTATTTTATAGAAGAATCAAAGGGTTTTCTTTTGCCAAATTCTGCAATAGAAATCTACTACAACTAATTTCTTTTTCAAAACCAAAAACTTACTCCTTTTTAAAATTCAAATTACAAAAGTATTAGCCCATGGGTTTATATACATAAGGTATTTGTTGAACGTTGTTTCCTTCTTCAAAAATAGTCAGTGAGCTCTTGCTTTTATTGTATAATTCAGTTTCGCATCTAAGTTTAATGCGGATTCTACGTTTAATTAGAAAAAATATTGTTAAATTTTTTTTTCGTATCTCTTTAACGAACGAAAAATTCATTTTAACGACTTTTCACACAAAAATGCTTTAATTCCTTGTTTTTTAAGCATTTATCCTTGTTTAATATTGTAATTTTATTAAATCCTAAGCTGATTATTGTAGGATTTTATTTTAATAATACTCTATTTTTCAAGGTGATGAATCTAAAATTACTTATACTCTGTTTTTTCTTTATAGAATTGAATTTTGCTCAAACTGTAGGTGATTATCGTTCCTCTGGAACAGGAAACTGGACTAATTTAAATAGTTGGCAACGCTACAATGGCACATCATGGGTAACACCAACAAACTCCGAGGGATATCCCGGACAAAACAACCTATACTATGGGTCTGTACTCATTCTTACTTCACATACTATTACTTTAAGCCCACAGAATACAGCGCCTGGATTTACTACCTTTCCTTTTGGAACTTTAACCATTTCTGGTACTTTGTCTTTAGATGGAGTGAACAATGTTACTAGAATTGCGACATTAGATACTCAAAAAATTGAAGTGACTCCTGTTATTGGAAAAATCTTTTTTAATAATAAATTCAGCTTACGAATACTTTCGTCAACTAATCCGGGAACTGAAGTATTAAAAGTAAGTACTGGATCTATCATTGGTTCTTGTTCCAATAATCAAGACATTCAAATGGGGTCTAATTACACCTCAGTCTGTAATGGGGCAGGTAATGCAGATTCCACTTTTCAGCAATTAATGGCAGCCGGAGGAACCCCTGATGTAAATATTAATCCCATTACAAGTGTATGCACTGGAGAAACACTAAATATATCTGGCTCAATAACAGGTCCTTTAGGAACTAGCGGAACTTTTAAATGGTTTTTAAATGGAAATGAGATCACATCTGGTATCACAACAACAGGTACAACTACTTCTGTTTCAATTCCAAACATATCACAAGGAACTACAACAATTAAATTAACCTATACAGCATTATATAATGTTGAAAACTATTCAAACTCTGAAATAGTTAATGTAACAATATTAAATAAAAATACTGTTTCATCCCAATCAATAAGCTCGTCAACATGCACTAATAGTGCAATATCACCCATCACACATACTACTACGGGAGCCACAGGTATAGGAACACCAATAGGTTTACCCTCGGGAATAAATGCAATTTGGACCAACAATACCATAACAATATCTGGAACTCCAACATCTAGTGGTACTTTTAATTATGAAATTCCACTGATTGGTGGTTGTGGTATTGTTAACGCAGTAGGTACAATTTTAGTTAATGCTTCTCCTGTCGCCCCTATTTTAAATAATATCTCTTTAACTTGTAATCAGACATCTGTTACTCAAACTTGGAGTGCTAATTCAAATACAAATCAATACATCGTAGACGTAGCTTTGGATTTAGATTTTACCAACTATTTAGTGAATTATCAGAATCTATCGGTTACACCGTCAGGTACTACAACTGAATCGTTGATTATAAATGGCTTACTCAATGATAAAATTTATTACATGCGTATTAAATCGGTAAGCAATTGTGGGCTAAACAGCGCATATTCGAATATTGCCACGATTGCTTTACCTGTTTCAACATCTGCCGATGGTATTTCTTGGGATAATGGCGGTTTAAACCCTAATAAAATTGCAAGATTTACAGGCAATGCCATCATCAATGTCAATACCGCACTTCAAGCTTGTTCTTGCCGCATTGATCCTGGGGTAAATGTAACGGTAAATGCCACAGGAGAACTTAAACTTGAAAACGGGCTTGAAGTCCATGGCACGTTAACCTTTGAAAACAATTCCAGCTTGATTCAGATAAATCCTGATGCTACCAACATTGGAAGCATCACCTACAAAAGAATCTCAACCCCAATGAAAAATTTTGATTATACCTATTGGTCATCTCCAGTAGTCGGTCAAACGGCCAAAAATCTCTCTCCAAATACACTCTTCGATAAGTATTTTAGATACAATCCTACCATAGGTTGGGTTTTTGATGATGGCATAATGAAACCAGCGGTGGGATACATTATACGGGTTCCCAAACCCGGCACCTATCCAAATGGCGAAACTTGGAGCGGAACTACCTATGCACAACCCGTGGCATTCAAAGGAGTTCCTAATAATGGCACCTATAATGTTGCGGTTGGCGCTAATCAGTTTAATTTAATAGGCAACCCTTACCCTTCAGCTATTAATGCAAATGATTTTATTAATGCCAATAGTAGCATCATTTCGGGAGCGCTTTATTTTTGGACGCACAATACGGCTATTGCACCAAGTGGCTCTAATTACGTATATAGTGCGAACGATTATGCTACATATACTTTAACAGGGGGTACAATTGCTAACTCTGGCGGACCTAGACCTGAAGGATTCATAGCAGCTGGACAATCGTTTTTTGTTAAAAATGCCGATCCAGGAAGTTTTACAATATTAAATTCGATGCGAGTTTCAGGCAGAAACAGTCAATTTTTCAAATCCATTTCAAACAAAAATACTGCAGATAACGAACAAAATCGCCTTTGGCTTAATTTAACTAACACTCAAGGGGCTTTCAAACAACTCCTAATAGGATATATTGATGGAGCTACTAACGATTGGGATCATTTATACGATGGCGAAACCTTTAAGGGTCAAACTTTCGTAGATTTTTACAGCCTCAATTCCGATAAAAAATTAACCATACAAGGACGCGCTTTACCCTTTGATGAAAATGACCAAGTCTCCTTAGGCTACAGTAGTACCATAGTGGGATCCTTCGATATTGCCATTGATCGTCGAGATGGAAAATTAGCCAATCAACCCATTTGGCTAGAAGACAAAAAAACGGGCATTACCCACGATTTAACCCAAGGCAAATACACTTTCATCGCCATCAACGGTACCGAAAATGACCGTTTTGTATTGAAATATACCAACAAAAATTTGAGTAACAAAAACACCAATTCGATAGAGAAAAGCGTTGTAGTAACCGTCAACAGCAAAAATATAACCATCAGTTCCACTACTGAAAAAATAGAAAAAATAACTGTTTTTGATTTGATGGGCAGAAAAATATACGAAAAACCGAATGTCAACATGCAAGATTTTACAATGTATTCCATCGCTGCCAAAGGACAAGTGCTCATTGTTAAAACTAGCTTAGAAAATGGCACCATAAACACTCAAAAAATAAAGTATTAGCCCTTCTAGTATAGAAAAACAAAACCCTTTCAGAATACTAAACTGAAAGGGTTTTATCTTAAAAAGGTAAGCAAAAATTAGGCTACTTTATGGATTAAATCAAACATAGGACAACGCCCACAACGTTTGTGTTCTCCTTTTTTGAATTTACCACAACATTTCGACTTTCGGTTTTCTACCACAATTACATTGGCTAAAAGGGCTTGCTTTTTTAGCGCCTTTTTCTCCTTTTTGTCTTTTTTGTCTTTTTTCTTATCCTTCTCTTTGTCTTTCTTACTCATGGTTCTGAGCTGTATTTGCTGCGACAAATATAAGTTGTTTTTATCTATTCTAAATAAAATTTAACACATCGCAAACAAAAAAACCCGAATCTTTCGAATCGGGTAAGAAGTTATGTAATAACACTTTATTTTGCGGCTGCTATAGTTGCTGCATTAGCCATAGCCGTTTGTTGAATGTCGCGATCAAACAAATACAAGCCTCCTTTATCATCTCCAATCAGGTTGATTTTATCTAAAATCGATTTGGCTGTGGCTTCTTCTTCGATTTGCTCAGCAACATACCATTGCAAGAAATTGTGCGTAGCATAATCTTTTTCAGAAAAAGTAATATGCACTAATTCATTTATAGAATTAGAAACAAATATTTCATGCTTGTACAATTCCTCGAACATGCCTTGAAAGGTATCATAGGTTGTTTTTGGTGCTTTTAAATCGGTGATTTGAGCGTGACCTCCTCGTTCGTTTACATACTTAATCAATTTAAGCATATGAGCACGTTCTTCATCGGATTGCGCATACATAAATTGAGCAATTCCTTCTAGTCCATTCACTTCGGCCCAACAAGCCATAGACAGATAAATTTGAGAGGATTCTGCCTCAATACGAATTTGATTGTTTAGGGCGGTTTCGATATTTTTAGATAACATCTTTAATTTATTTTAGGGTTAATACAATAGACTGAATAACAAAATTAGTAAAAAGTAGTATAAAGATATTTAATTAGAATCCATCGTAAAACTTCATTAATACAAATTCTTTTAATTTAGAATCATAATAAGCATGCAAATAGTACTCTTTATGCCGGATAGTGCTCTGTAAAACGGCAGCGGGATGTTCATAGGAAAAACGGCCGATAAAATCAACAGCCAAAGGTTCAGGTGCTGTCTTAATTGGATTTCCTTTTTTATCAAAAAGCGATTCAAAATAAAGCAAAGACTGCTGCAATTCCGTTATAGGTACTATTTCAGGAAATTCTTGACTTAAAAACGATCGCTCGATACTATTTTTTTCTATTTCACGATTACCCCCTATCGTCAAAAACAAATTTTTACGTGTTTTGTATACGGTAAGTCCCAAATTAGTCGCTGATAATTGATTCAAAAACTTGGATGTCGTTTTAATGGTTTTGGGGCGTTGGTTTTCCACCTGAGAATAAAAAGGAGAGTTTTGAAAAGGTATCGTATCATTTTTTGTCACATGAAATTCTTTGATTACCGCATCAGTGTCAAAATCTTTAAAGCCAAAATTCAGTTCCTCATCATTGGCTGTCAATTGATAGATTTTACCTTCATGATAATAGGAATTGGATAATCCGTTGAGTCGTTTCAATGGAAATTGTGGAATGTTGCGCTCAAGAAGCTGTAGTGTTTTAAAATTGAGTTGAAACAATTGGGTTTCAAAACTATTATGATCAAAGGTAAAGAGGATGTCATTAGGTCGTACATAGACTTTGGATTTGCTAATCGCTTTAAACAGGGAATTGTATGTTTGAGTTTCCATTTTTTCAAAGGGATAAAACGTCAAAACCATAGACAACGTGATTGGATCTCTTTTTCTATCTATAAATTCGAATGTACTAAAATCTAAAAGATAAGGAGTATTTTTACCTTCTTTAAGAACATATAGCACTAACGCATCGGCATTATCCTTTTTGGTTAGCACGTAAAAGTTATTGTTTTCATTGAAAGTCAGCAAAATCTTTTCACGATTCAATGGCAGCTGAAAAAAACTAAAAGTAGTTTTTTTAGTTTCTAGGTTGTATTGTACCCCCAGTATTTTTTTATACGTTTGATCCGCCCAGTAAATTGTGGGGTTTCCATCAACCCCAAAGGAATAGCCTACCATCGATTTATAGCCTAAATCTGGTCTAGGGGTTACTACACTGTCTTTAAAAAACAAGAAGGGGCTGTACTTTAAAATTGTCGTTTTCTCTTTGTCGGTTGCAAAAACAAATACATCATCGTTTTGCCGATTTGAAGAAATAATGATTTGATGATACTCTTTTCCTTTTTTAAATTGTAAAGGATGTGAAGCAACCTTAACTTGACCATAGGTCACAATAACACTACTCAATAAAAAGAGAATCAACAGTTGTCTCATGGCGTTTTAAATATAAAATAACACAAATACTCCCACAAACACCATACCAAAAACAATACATCTATTCGTTCATGATTCTCTGAAAATAATCTACGAATTGACCCAAATGCAATCCATCCATCAAACCGTGATGCACATGTACTGACATATTCATGCGTTTGCTTCCATCGTTTTGAACAACCATCTTTCCAAAAGAAATTTTTGGGCAACTATCAGGAAATGTAAAACTACGAGCGTGAGACAAGGAAGTAAAATCCAACCAAGGTAAAGCCGAAAAATGAATGATATTCTCGGTTTCAAATTCTCGGGTAAACAATCCTGTAGTGTTTTGAACTCTTTCAATTTCCGCTAAGGCATTTTTTTCGAAAACTGCAAAATCAGGATGATATACTATCAACGAAAAACCAAAAGTTCCATCGGGACGACCTATAGTTGGTGAACCATCTATCCTATCGTAAACCACAATACTGTCGTTTTCTATTCGGTATCTAAAATTCTCTATAGCATTGACCGCTTGTAAGGTTTTGTGCAAATAATAAATAAAGAAAGAAGATGAAATGGATTTGGCTTTCTCATAGGCCTTGGTGCAGTCGATAGCCACAGTAGCACCAAAGAAAGGCTCCTCCATTTGTCTAAAAAAATGAAAATGTTCTTTTCGGTTCCAATTTTCAAGGTCAAACGGCTGCTTCATTAGGTTAAAAGAGGAATTATATCGGTTAATTCTTGGAGTGTAGTAAAATTAGGATGCTCCACTTTGTGGTCTATTTTCTCATGAGCCCAAGTTGTATGAAATGGAATATGAGCCGCATGCCCACCAATGGCTAACACTGGCAACACATCCGACTTAAGCGAATTACCAATCATATAAAACTCTTCAGGTTGTATTTCCAAGCGTTTAATCAAATCCAAATAATCAATTTCTTGTTTGTCTGACATTACTTCGATATGATGGAAATAAGGACCAAGACCTGAATTGTGTAATTTTCGTCTTTGGTCTAATAAATCTCCTTTGGTCGCAACTACTAATTTATATTTTCCACTCAAAGCTTCTAAAGTTTCGGTTACGCCGTCCAATAAATCAACCGGTTTTTCTAATAAATCTTTTCCGTATTGCACAATTTTCGCAATCGCTTCAATAGAAATAGTATTATTAGAAATTTTCATGGCCGCTTCTATCATGGATAAAATATATCCTTTGATACCATATCCGTACAACTTTAAATTGGCAATTTCAATTTGAAACAATTCGGATGATATTCCTTGATGCGAAAGATAATCTTCCATCAATCCACAAAACTTTTTTTCAGTTTCATCAAAATACATTTCGTTGCCCCAAAGGGTATCATCGGCATCAAAAGCGATTACTTTTAGCTTTTCCATTTTTTTGTTTTTTTATAACTACAAAAATAAGATATAATTGATTCAAAGTTAAAATCAGTTTGCAATGAATCGTTCCTTATCAAAACTCTTATCAAATTTTAAAATATCTTTAACTTTAGAAGGAATAGTAATCTTTTGATTGTCAGTATTTTTGTAAAAAAATAAAAATGAAAAAATTTGTATTCATCCTACCTCTAGTTTTCCTTTTGATAGCTGCTTGCACCTCAAGCGATTCTGGAAATAATTCAAACGAAACTTTAGGAGAAAAAGGAACATTTACTTTCACCTATGCTGGAATTCCTTCTAAACCAATTCCAGTACATTATTATTACCCATCTAATTCAAATAAAGAAGCACAGAGAATTTTGATGGTATTTCATGGCGACAACCGTGATGCTAGTTATTATAGAGATTTATGGATTGGCTATGCCGAAAAATACAATGTCATGGTTTTTGCTCCTGAATTTTCCGAAAAAGATTTCCCAGGTGGCAATTTCTATATTATGGGTAATGTTTACAAAGACACCAATAAACCCAAACCTGACGAATTGAACCCAGAATCACAATGGACCTTTTCCTATATTGAACCCTTATTTTCAGAAATCAAAAGAAGAACCAATAGCACCCAATCTAAATACGATATTTACGGTCATTCGGGTGGTGGACAATTTGCACATCGATTGGTCTTGATGAAAAACAATTTAAATGTCAACCAAGTAATTAGTTCCAATGGGGGCTGGTTTACCGTAGCTGATAGCGCTGCCGAATTTCCATACGGTCTAAAAAACGCCCCAATTTCTACCGCAAATTATGCAAGTTTTTTTGCTGCTAACTTAACAGTACAAGTTGGTGTTCCTTGTAATGTTTGCAATTCTAACAACAGCGATCAAAGTACGGGTTTTAGACACAATGCAGCGGCCGATGCCCAGGGTTTAAACCGAATTGATCGTGCCCTATATTTTTACAACAACGGAAAAGCCTTGGCACAAAAACTCGGTTTACCTTTCAATTGGGAATTCCGACAAGTGAACAATGCCTATCACGACCCCATAAAAACGACTCAGGATGCCGCGCAACTTTTATATCAATAAAAAAGAAACGCCTCGACATCTCGAGGCGTTTTCTTTTTTATTATAATATATAGATTAAACTAGACCCGCTTTAATCAAATATTCGGCAATTTGAATGGTGTTGGTTGCCGCTCCTTTTCTTAAGTTATCGGCTACTATCCACATATTCAACGTATTTGGCTGACTTTCATCGCGACGAATTCTACCTACGAAAACTTCATTTTTTCCTTCTGCGTAACGCGGCATCGGATAAGTAAAAGTATCCAAGTTGTCTTGAACAACTACACCATCAGTATGGTGCAAAATATTACGTACCTCGGCCACATCAAAATCATTCGTAAACTCAACGTTCACCGCTTCACTATGACCCCCAACTACTGGCACACGAACCGCAGTTGCAGTAACTTTAATACTATCGTCGCTTAAGATTTTTTTGGTTTCGTTTACCAATTTCATTTCTTCTTTGGTGTAACCGTTGTCTTCGAAACTATCACATTGAGGGATACAGTTGCGGTTAATTTTGTATTTATACACCATTTCGCCTTCTATTCCTGCTACTTCATTTTCGAATTGTTGCACTGCTTTTACACCCGTACCAGTGATAGACTGATAGGTAGAAACAATGATACGTTTGATGTTGTATTTTTGATGCAAAGGTGCCAAAGCCAACACCATTTGAATAGTAGAACAGTTTGGATTTGCAATAATTTTGTCCTCTTTTGTCAATTGGCTGGCGTTAATTTCAGGAACTACTAATTTTTTGGTAGGATCCATTCTCCAAGCCGAAGAATTATCAATTACAGTAGTACCCGCAGCTGCAAATTTTGGAGCCCATTCAAGTGAAGTGCCTCCTCCTGCTGAAAACAAAGCGATATCGGCTTTCATGTCTACAGCGGTTTGCAATCCAACTACTTTATATGTTTTTCCGTTGAATACTATTTCTTTACCTACTGACTTTTCTGAAGCAACAGGAATTAACTCGGTTACAGGAAAATTACGTTCTGCTAATACTTTCAACATGATTTCGCCTACCATTCCGGTAGCGCCTACTACTGCTATTCTCATTGTATCTGTTTTATTATGACTATATTAATGAGGCACAAATGTAAGAATTCTTTAAATTAAAGCAAGGGTAGTCACAAATATTAACAAATTGTTACAAATAAAACAAAACCACTTTTTATTCTGTATTTTTAACAAAAAAAACCGCTTCTTTTTTGAAGAAACGGTTAAGTTAGACAATAGTGTAGCGGTATTATTTTTTTAATAAATCTCTAATTTGTGTCAATAATTCTTCTTGTGTTGGACCTGCGGGAGCGGCAGGTTCTTCTTTTTTCTTTATGCTATTCAAGCCTTTAACCATAATAAATATCACAAAAGCAATGACAAGAAAACTAATAACGGCTGCCAAAAATTTTCCATACAAAATTCCTCCATCCGTTTTTAATCCAGCCAAATCCTCAACTTGAGCTGCTTTTAAAGCTGGATTCAATATCGCCGGCGTGATGACATCGGCCACTAATGAGTTAACAATAGCACCAAAAGCCCCTCCAATGATAACCCCTACAGCTAAATCCATGGCATTGCCTTTAGCTATAAAATCTTTAAATTCAGAAATCATTCCCATACCTATAATTTTTAGTTAATTGATTAGAACATAAAGATATAGAAAAATTTTGAATAATTTCACGTACTCATTCTCGATAAAAAATGCGTTTCACCCGTTGCGAAATACTGGTCAAAATCTCATAAGGTATGGTATGGGTTTTTTCGGCTATTTCAACTACTGTTGGGCATTCGCCAAAAATAATCACCCCATCTCCTTCTTGACAGTCTATTGAAGTAACATCTACCATCAACATGTCCATACAAATGCTTCCTAGGATGAAGGCTTTTTGATGATGAATCAAAACATAACCGAGCCCATTACCCCAAAGTCGAGCAATGCCATCGGCATATCCAATCGGTATAGTAGCTACTTTAGTGGGCTTTTCTGCTATAAAACGACGACCATAGCCAACAGAATCGCCCGATGGTATAGTGCGTATTTGAGAAATAACCGACTTGAGTGTACTTACATTTTGTAATTCTTTTTGTTCCTCGGGATCATTAGAAACGCCATACAAACCTATCCCTAATCGAACCATATCGTATTGAGCATGTGAAAAATTACTTATACCGGAAGTATTCAGTATATGACGTATCGGTTGGATGGCTAACGCAGTCATGAGTTGTGTAGATAGAGATTCGAATAATGCAATTTGAGCTTCTGTAAAATCCCTATAACTACTATCATCGCTAGTGGCCAAATGGGATAAAACACTTTTAACACACACTCTAGTATTGCCTTTAAGAATCGCAATCAATTCCTCTAAGGTGTCACGTTCAAAACCCAAACGATGCATGCCGGTATCGAATTTAATATGAATTGGATACTGAGTCAATTGCTTTTGTTCGGCGATTTTCAAAAAGGCACGCAAACCCTTTATACTATAAATTTCTGGCTCTAATTGATGTTGAATAATAGCTGAGAAGCTTGTGGATTCTGGATTTAAAACCATAATTGGCAATCGAATACCCGCTGTTTTTAAGGCAATGCCTTCGTCTGCAAAAGCTACTCCCAAATAATCTACTTGATGATGCTCTAAAAGTTTAGCAATTTCGAATCCGCCATTTCCGTAACCAAAAGCTTTCACCATGACCATCATCTTGGTCTTGGACAACAATTTGGAACGGAAAAAATTCAAATTATGACTGATGGCATTGAGATTGATTTCCAATACCGTTTCATGGGTTTTTTCCTCTAAGGCCGAAACAATATCTTCAAAATGAAAACTTCTGGCACCTTTAACTAATATCGTTTCTTTTCCAAATTCATTACTATTCCATTGTGCCAAAAAATCAGTGGTGGAGGGATAGGTAGTACAATTCATAAATTTGTGTTTGTAGGCTGAAATTGTTTTTCCAATCCCAATTACACGATGAATTTTATTAGAAATGACTAACTGAGACACCTTACCATACAATTCTTCATTAGATAATCCGCTTTGAAAAATATCCGAAAGAATTAAGGTCTTTTTTTTATGTTGCTTTTGACTTTCCAAAAAATCGAGAGCAATTTTTAACGACTGAAAATCGGAACTATAACTATCATCGATTAATGTGGATCCATTGATACCATCCTTTACTTTTAGACGCATTTCGACTGGATATAACAAATGCAATCGATGCTCAATGGTAAGGCGATCATAGCCTAGATACAATAGCATCATTAAACAATGTATTGCATTTTCTATTGAAGCGTCATCCTGAAAAGGAATGGTCACCTCAAATGAGGTTGTGGACAGTTGTATGTGCAATTTGGTTTTATCCAGAATGGCTGTTTTTTTAATTAAAACATCGGCTGTAGCATCGGTAAAACTCCAAGAAAAAGTAGCTAACTGCGGTGGCAGAAAGCCAGCAATGGTTTTGTTCTTGTTATAGATTAACAAATTGCAGTGGGCAAACAACTTCAATTTTTCTTTAATTTTTTCTCCCAAAGAAGAAAAACCTTCGTCATGAGCCGATCCGTTATTGGTTAAAATACCTAGGGTAGGTTGAATGATGCGCTCTAAATTAACCATTTCCTTTACGGTAGAAATCCCAGCTTCGAATATTCCGAAATTATGTTGTGAGGCAATTCCAAGTACAGATAAAGGAACCCCTACTTGCGAATTATAACTTTTAGGGCTTCGGATGATGGTATAATCAGGGCTTAATAAAAAATTCAACCATTCTTTCACGATGGTTTTACCATTACTTCCAGTAATTCCAACAACAGGAAAAGTAAACAAACTTCTATAATACCTTGCGAGTTCTTGCAAAGCTGCTAAAGTATTATCAACCACTAAAAAGGTGGCTTTGCCTACACAATTTTCAGGAACATACTCCACTACAAAATGAGTAACCCCTTGCTGTAAGACTTCTTGTAGGTACAGATGCCCATCTGTATTGGGTCCTACTAAGGCAAAAAACAGCGTATTAGGACCATTTTGCAAAGAACGACTGTCCGTAGAAACCGATTCGATAATAGTAATGTCATCAGCTGTATAAGTAGCCTTTAATTGTTTTGCAATACTAGAAAGGGAAAGATTCATGGAGTTAGAATTGAAAGGTAAAAATACTAAATGGTCCGATATCAAATTCGGATTTTTACTATTATTTAACGCTTAATGATGTACTGAGGGTAAAGTTAAAAAAATAGTCCCAACCACTATTTTAGATATATTTGTGTCAAATCGAACTGCTTTGAAAAAAATACTTCCTTTTTTCTCCTATGTCTTCCATCCGGTTTTCATACCGATACTTGCTACTTTGTGTTATTTTTATGGCAAATCTCCTCTTTTTGATTGGAAAGAAAAAGGGTTGATCGTTATGCAAATAGCAATTCTGACGGTGATCGCTCCCATTTTAATTTTTTTAATACTTAAGTCGTTAAAAAAAATTAATACGGTGATGGCTTCTGAAATAAACGAAAGAAAACTTCCACTTGTTTTACAATGTTTCTTATTGATTGTTTTAGTCAAAAAAAACATTACCATCGACCGTTATTTTGAATTGCACTTTTTCTTTTTGGCCGCGTTAATAAGTACGATAGTAGTGTTGTTGTTGCTTTTTGTAAAAATCAAAGCAAGCATACACATGCTAGCTATAAGCTCGCTTACCGTTTTTGTAATAGGTTTACATTTACATTATCCCGATCGCTATTTTGGATTAATCATCGGATTAATACTCCTCAATGGCATTATTGCATCCTCGCGTCTGGTGATGAAGGCACATACCAATACTGAATTACTTATCGGCACGTTAGCAGGAATTATTCCTCAAGCATTACTATTGGTAGTCTGGGCCTAACTGTAGTTCGTCTTTTTCGACTGTTTATAAGATATAAAATATAAGACCTACGTTAAAATGATTCAATTTCAAATCTTGTCCATTCAATTGAGCACCTTGAAGCAAATTATTAAGACGATAATTAAAGTAAATATTAAACGTATTGAATCCTGAGGCCAAATACACTGAATAACCCCATTTTGCAAAATCTTTGTTATTAGTAAGCCTTTGGTTACCTATGGATGATTCAAATAAGCTCCGATTATAAAGTAAATAATTCAATTGAACACCCCCATATATTCGCCAAAATTTAGTGCTCTCAAAGGTTGAATTTCGCCAACGGAATTCTAAGGGCAAATCCACGGATAGCATAGATAAACTATTTTTGCTATAACTACCCGTTGCCAAAAATGTATAAACTGGGGCGGATGAATTTCCGGTAATGCCAAGATTATGATTGTATTTGTTATAGGTCAAACCAAGACCTGTAGCAAATGCTAACGTTCTACTTTTGTTAATAGGAATATCACGAACGGCCCCAGCAGTAAAACCAGCAGCGATTTTATCATTAGAATAACCCTTGGGACTCGCTAATAAATTGTTATACGTAATGCCTACGAAAAATTGATCTTCACGGTATAAAGAATCGACCACTTTACGTGAACCACCTTCAAAATAACTAGCCTTTTGTGCAAACAAACTAGAAATTGGCAACAAAAAAACAGCAAGAATAAATGTGAGTATAAAGCGCATATTAAAATCCCTTTAATTAATACTAAAAAAATGGTGCATTAGTAATGAAAAATTAATGTAAAGTACAACACTAGGATGTTTTGTATAAAGAACCTTGTACGATGCCACGATCAAGTATCGATTGGTCAATATAATGTTGAATCAATGTTTTTTTAAGCCCCCAATTCGGCGCAATTAACAATTCCCAGTCTGATATACCAAACAAACGTTGCACAACAATATCTGGTCGCAATAAAGGTAGTAATTGACACAGTAAATCGGTATACTCTTCTAAAGAAAATAACGGAAAAGGATTGCGTTTGTAATGAACACCCATTATAGATCCTTCTACAATATGAAGATGATGAAATTTTACAAATTTGATCTGCGGGAAACGGTTTATTTCATGAATGTATTCGAGAATCATCGGAATCGTTTCACCAGGAAAACCAAATACTGTATGAATACATAAATCTATTGGGCTATTGGCAAACCAACTCACTGCTTTCAGAAATTCAGAATGAGTACAGCCTCTGTTGATCGTTTGAAGAGTAGTATCATACATGGATTCCATACCCATTTCAACATCCACATCCACAAAGTCACAATAGGATTCTAAAAGTGCTATTTTTTCGGCATCTAAACAATCAGGTCGTGTCCCTACAGATAAACCAACGGTAACTTCTGGCGCCACAGCTAAGGCTTCATCATAACACCTTTTGAGATAATCAACCGAAGCGTAAGTGTTGGTATTGGGTTGAAAATAGATGATAAATTGTTCTGCTTTGTACGATTGTTTAGCACGAGCCATGCCTTGTTGAACTTGTTCTGTTATAGAAGGCAACTTGCGTGAAAGTTCTGGGGTAAAAGAATCGGTATTACAATAAGTACAACCACCATAACCCTTACTTCCATCGCGATTAGGGCAACTAAAACCCGCATCAACAATGACTTTATATACTTTTTTCCCTCTATATTTTTCACGAAGAAAAGTACCATAATTGGCATAGCCTTTTCTATCCAAACTTACCATAGCTTTCATAACGCAAAAATACGGATTATTAAAAACATAGGCATAAGAAAAACAGGCTATTAACCATAAAAAAACCGTCTTTCTAAAAAAGAAAGACGGTTAAAATATCATAAAATTATCTTACAATAAATCTAATAACAACGATGGGAAAAGCCCCAACACAACATTTAAAAGTAAAGCTACAACAGCTACTGAATAAATTACCAAAGGGGTTCCAGTTCTACTTTCATTTGGTTCTTTAGCATACATAGCTAATATTAACTTGAAATAATAGCCCACACTTATGATAGAATTGATTACCGCTGCTATAACCACAACTAAGTAACCCGATTGAATGGTTTGATTGAATAAAGTTAACTTAGCAAAAAAACCTGAGAAAATTGGAATACCAGCCATAGATAATAATGAAGCTGTAAGTACTATCGCCAAGATTGGATTGGTCTTACCTAAACCATTAAAATTAGTTATATCTTCATTCTCATGGTGCTTGCAAACATATAATAGTACACTAAAGGCACCAATTCCAGCCAATGCATAAGCCGTAGTATAATACAATAAACTTCCTGCTGAACTACCGATACTCAACAAAGTCATAAGCATAAATCCAGCATGAGAAATACCTGAAAAAGCTAGCATACGTTTTACATTGGCTTGCTTCAAAGCCATAATGTTTCCAACGGTCATAGAAGCAATAGAAACGATTACTATTACCAACATAAAGTTTTCATTTAACTCTACATGTAATGCAGATAATATTTTAAACAAAGTAGCCATTGCCACTACTTTGGCTAAAGTACTCATTGTTGCGGTTGTCATGGATGGAGCTCCTTCATAAACATCTGGTGCCCAGAAATGAAATGGCACAGCAGCAATCTTAAATAACATTCCAATAGTAAGCAATACTATACCAATTGGAAACCATATAGGCAATTCAGCTGACTGAGACATTTGACTAATTTCTACTACATCAAAACTTCCCATTGCACCGTACACTAAACAAATTCCAAAAAGTATAATACCCGAAGCAAAAGATCCCATCAAGAAATACTTCATACCAGCTTCATTGCTTTTTAAATTCAAACGGTTACTGGCGGCAAGAACATATAGAGAAACAGACAACACTTCGATACCTAAAAAGAACATAGCTAAATTGCCAAAAGTAACCATAGCTACAGCTCCAGATAACAAAAATATTTTAATAGCTATAAAATCGGATAACTTAGTAGGATGATTGTCATAAAAATTACCACTTAATGCGACCAAGAAAATGGTAAGTACAATGAATAATCCAGAAAAAGTTACTGAGAAATTATTCACGGAAATCATATTGTTGTAATAAGAAGCAGGCGCATTGTAATCACCCATTGTTAGGCCTAGAATACCCAACAAACCAATGATGGCTACTGGAACAATTGCTTTTCTGAAATTTAGAATTTCAAATAAAAGGCACAAAACACCTAATCCTATTATTGCTATTAATGTATTCATTTTATTTGTTTTGATTTAAGATTTTGAAGTGAGATCATTAAAATCTCTATTTGTCAATGACTCCTAAATTATTGTATTTTATTTATTTGATTTAAAATCAGTTCCAAACTAGGCGTTATTAAGTCGTTGATTGGTTTTGGATACAATCCAAAGAAAAACAATACCGCAATAATAACTACAAAGGAAATCGTTTCACTAGCACTTAAAGCAGAAAAACCTTTAGTATTGGTTTCACCCAACATCACATACTGAAACATTTTTAGCATATAATAGGCACCAAGAATTATGGTTGTACCACCAAGTATTGCAAACCAAATATTAATTTGTGACAAACTATAAAGCACTGTAAACTCTCCAACAAAATTAAATGTGGTAGGCAAAGCTACAGAAGCCAAAACTAAGATTAAAAACAATGAAGTAAATTGAGGCGCCAAGGCACGAATACCTCCCATTTCGGAAATAAGTCTTGTGTCATAACGTCTATGAATTACTTCGGCTGCTAAGAATAATCCAACTACCACAAATCCATGAGCTATCATTTGCAATACAGCACCTCTAAATCCATCAATAGTTAAAGTATAAGCACCTGCTGCAATTAAACCAACGTGTGCTAGCGAAGAATAAGCCAATAGCTTCTTAAGGTCTCTCTGACGCAACGCTACTATAGAACCGTAAATTACACCAGCGATTCCAAATCCAACAAAAATAGGCAAGTAATCTTTGGCGGCTGCACTCGAAAGTGGTAACTGCCAACGTAAAACACTGTACAATCCCATTTTAAGCATGATACCAGACAACAACATGGTACCCACTGTCGGCGCTTTTTGATAAACATTCGCTTGCCAAGTGTGAAAAGGAATTAATGGAATTTTGATAGCATAGGCCCCAAAAAAAGCTAAGAATATCCATTTTTGTTCTGCAACTGTTAAAGGTAAAGCATATAAGTCTTCTAATAAAAAGCTACCCGCTTTTTGGTACATATATACAAAGGCCACTAACATAAATAAAGAACCTGCAAGTGTATAAATGAAAAACTTAACTACCGCTTTTTTGCGTTCCTCAGCGTCGCCATTACCCCATACCAAAGCAATAAAGTAAATAGGTAACAAAGCTAATTCCCAGAAAATATAGTATAAAAGACCATCAGCAGCCACAAAAGTTCCTACCATAGCAAAAGCCATGAATAAAACTAAAGCATAAAATGTTTTGGCATTTTTATAATCATTTCCAAATGAAGAATAAATAATAATAGGCGTTAAAGCGGTTGTAAGTAACAACATCGCCATAGATAAGCCATCAACTTTCAGAGCAAAAACTACTTTCGGAGCAGAAATCCAGTCAACCAACAAGCTACAATTCTCACCAGCGTTAAATTGATTTAAAAGTAAAACAGAGGCACAAAAGGTAGCTAATCCAAACAACAAAGCCACTTTAGAGGCCAATTTATCACCCACAATAAAAGTGACAAATGCTCCGATTAAAAGTAAAAGTAATATAAGAGATACGTTCATAGTAGTAATGTATTATTGAGCTAAAAATAAAAAGGAAATAATGGCACATAATCCCAAAACAAAAGCAAAAAGGTATAATCCAACACTACCATTTTGTATTTTACGACCATAAAAACCTATTTCGTTGGTTACTTTTCCAAAACCAAAAACTATAAAAGCAATACCGGTTTCAATGTAATCTCTAAAGAAACGTGATAAAGAATTAGTAGTTTTTACAAACAAAGTATCGTACAATTCATCAACATAGTATTTGTTGTACACAATTTTGGTTAAACCTGTAATTTCAGAATCCACACGAGGAACCACTTTGTTTTTCATGTACTGAACATAGGCAATGAAAATTCCAACCAAACCTCCTAAAACAGCAACACCCATTAACGTATACTCGGTTGTTCCTAAATGATGTGCAGCAGTTGCTAATTTTGGAAGAATCGGCAGTAAATAATGATTTAACCAACTATGACCAGGCAAACTAATCAATCCTCCAAAAGTAGCCAATATTGCTAAAATGATTAATGGAATGGTTATCAAAGCAGGACTTTCATGTAAATGGTGTTTTTGCTCATCTGTTCCTCTGAAGTCATTGTAGAAAGTTAAAAACATCAAACGGAACATATAAAAAGCTGTCATAATAGAAGCCACCGAACCAATTACCCATAAAGGAATACTATGGTGGAAAGCGGTCAATAGAATTTCATCCTTTGAAAAGAATCCAGAAAACAATGGTACTCCAGATATAGCTAACGAAGAAATCAACATCGTTAAGTGGGTTATTGGCATTACTTTGCGCAAACCACCCATATTTCTCATATCTTGCTCACCGTGCAACGCATGAATAACAGATCCCGATCCTAAGAACAAACAAGCTTTGAAGAAAGCATGTGTGATTACGTGAAACACGGCTACTTCATAGGCTCCCAATCCTAATGCTAAAAACATTAATCCCAATTGAGAAACGGTAGAATAAGCCAATACTTTTTTGATATCATTTTGAGCTAATCCAATAGTAGCAGCTACCAAAGAAGTGATGGCTCCAACAACAGCAATAATCATTTGTACATTGGGCGCTAAATCGAATACAAAATTCAATCGAGTAACCATAAAGATACCTGCAGTTACCATGGTAGCAGCGTGAATCAAAGCAGACACAGGCGTTGGACCAGCCATCGCGTCAGGAAGCCATGTATATAAAGGAATTTGAGCCGATTTACCACAAGCTCCAATAAACAAAGCTAAAGCAGCTGCCGATAATGCATATCCATTAACATTTGAAGCCGAAGCTATAGCAGTTTGCAAAGTAGTATAATCCAAAGTGTTAAACTGACTTCCAATGATAAAGATCCCAATTAACAATCCTAAATCTCCCACTCTATTCATGATGAAAGCTTTCTTAGCGGCATCATTGTACTCTTGGTTTTTATACCAAAATCCGATAAGTAAATACGAACAAAGTCCTACTCCTTCCCATCCGATGAAAAGCACTAATAAGTTGCTTCCCATTACTAAAGTAATCATGAAAAACACGAACAAATTCAAATAGGCAAAAAACTTGTGCATATTTTCATCGTCATGCATATAACTAATAGAATACAAATGAATCAAAGTACCAATCCCTGTTACAAATAGCAACCATAACACGGATAATTGATCAATTAAAAATCCTAAATCAATCTTGAAAGTACCAATTTGTATCCAATCAAATAGAAAAACTGATATGGCTTTTTCGCCATTAGAAACAGTACTAAAGAAAAAACAAGTAGCTAAAAAAGAACTCAAAACTGATACTGTCCCTAGAGCCCCGGAAACAGACTTACCTAATTGTTTTCCAAAAAACACATTAATTAAAAACCCTACTAAAGGAGCTAAAACTAACACTAAAGCTATGTTGGTATTCATTTCCATCTATCCTCTTAAGTTTTTTAAATTATCAATACTAATTGCTCCTAAATTTCTAAAAATTGAAACCAAGATAGCGAGCCCTACTGCTACTTCGGCAGCAGCTACAGCCATAGAGAAGAAAACAAAAACTTGCCCTTGAGCATCTTGATGATAAGTAGAGAAAGCAACAAATAGTAAATTAACTGCATTCAACATAATTTCGATCGACATGAAAACAATGATGGCATTACGTCTATACAATACTCCAAAAATACCGATACAAAAAAGTATGACACTCAGGAAGATGTAGTTCTCTATACCAATTTGGTTTAAAATATTATTCATCTTACTTTCCTATTTTTTCTTTTTTAGACAATAATACTGTTCCAATCATAGCCGTCAATAACAAAATTGAAGCAAATTCAAACGGAACCATATATTCGTTGAGAAGTACTCTTCCCAAAACATTTATAGATTGATAATCTTCACCTGTTGCCGTATACCCATCAACAATTGGTTTCGAATTGGTGAAAATAGCAATCAAAATCAAGCATACTAAGCAAAAAGATACAATAGCACCTAATCGAGTAATTCTTGGCTTATGTACTTCATCTTCTTTATTCAAATTCATTAACATGATCGTAAACAAGAACAAAATCATGATGGCTCCTGAATAAACAATGATATGAACAATGGCCAAAAACTGAGAATTTAATAATAAATAGTGTCCTGCAATAGAAAAGAAACTTATCACGAGATAGATGGCACTATGGATCGGGTTGCGGCTAAAAACGGTTAGAAAGGCACTCGCTAAAGTGATAAAACCTAACACGCAAAAAACTATAAGAACTGTAGACATTAGTTAGCGTTTTTAAGTTGAGTATTTTTAATCGCCATTTCTAAAGGCATTACTAATTTATCTTTTCCAAAAATGAAATCTTCTCTGTCGTAATTGGCAGGTACTAACTCTTTAGAAAGTGTCAAATAAATGGCGTCTTTTGGACAGGCCTCTTCACACAATCCACAAAAAATACAACGCAACATGTTGATTTCATAAATTTCAGCATATTTCTCTTCGCGATACAAATGCATTTCATCAGGCTTGCGTTCTGCCGCTTTCATCGTAATGGCTTCCGCAGGACAAGATAGAGCACATAAACCACAAGCGGTACAGTTTTCTCTTCCTTGCTCATCGCGTTTTAACATATGACGACCACGGTACACCGGGCTCATCGGACGCGTTTGTTCTGGATAATGAATGGTTGCTTTCTTTCTGAAAAAGTGTTTTATCGTAATGGCTAAGCCTTTTACAATGGCAACTAAATACAAGCGTTCAAAAAAGGTCATCTCCTTGTTAGAGACCATTTTCTTTCTACCCGATAATGATATAGTTTCTATAGACATTTTTTTATTTTTATTTGAAGCTAATCCTGCTATCCGCTGTATCTTTTGTTTTTATAAAGAAAAAAACAAAAGGATGCCGCTGCTATCAGGGCTAGGGCTACTACTATTCTATTACAATCCTAAAAAAGCAGCAAGATCTGCTCTTAATATTACAATTCCTGTAATGATGATATTAATAATCGACAAAGGAATCAAAATTCTCCATCCAAGGTGCATCAATTGATCGTATCGGAATCTTGGAATTGTCCATCTTACCCACATGTAGAAGAAGATGAAACCAAATATCTTGGTGAACAACACAGCCACCCCGATAAGATTACCAATATTTACTCCCCAATTTTCAACCACATAAGCCATTCCTGGATAATTATACCCTCCAAAGAACAAAGTAGCTAAAATAGTAGATGAAATAAACATGTTGGCATATTCAGCGAATAAATAGAATCCCATTTTCATCGATGAATATTCTGTATGATATCCACCAATCAATTCACTTTCACATTCAGGTAAATCAAAAGGTGTACGGTTACTCTCAGCAAAAGCACAGATTAAGAAAATTAAAAAGGATAAGGGTTGGTAAAACACATTCCAATTCATTCCTGCTTGTTGTGCAGATATTTCTTTCAAACTCAAAGTGCCAGTCATCATCAACAAAGCAATCATTGACAATCCCATAGCTACTTCATAAGAAACCATTTGAGAAGCGGCACGAACTGCTCCCATTAATGAGAATTTATTATTGGATGCCCAACCACCAATCATGATACCATACACTCCAATAGAAACTACTCCAAAAAAGTACAACAATCCAATGTTGATATCTGTAGCTTGTAAAATAATATCTCTACCAAATAGATGCAAACGATCGCCCCATGGAATAACCGCACTAGTCATTAAGGCTGTACCCATAGCAATTCCAGGTCCAACAAAAAATAAAAAACGGTTAGGCGTATTGGGTTCAAACTCTTCTTTAGCAAATAATTTTAATCCGTCGGCTAATGGCTGAAACAAACCACCCCATCCAGCACGGTTTGGTCCCACACGGTCTTGAAGAAAAGCAGCTACTTTACGCTCTGCCCAAGTTGAATACATTGCTACGAGCATTGTAATGGCAAAAACCACAACAATAACTACACTTTTTTCTATAATAAAAGTACTATCCATTTTGTTTAGAATCTATTAAATTACCATCAATTTTTTCATTATAATCTATCTCTGCCATACTGATTTTTTTACGATCCACAGGACGACCTAACAAAATATTTTCTTCAGTATTGATGATTACTTTTTCAACTTTTTGGTAATTGTTTTGATTGATTACCGAATCTTTTTCAAATTCTCTTGGTCCTTCAATCACCCAGTCATTAACATCTTTCTTATCAAAACGACAAGTATTACAGATAAATTCTTCTACTTCATGATACTCGTCTTTTCTACCAGTTACACGTTGAATTTCGCCACCAAACATCCATACGGTAGTTTTACCAGAACAAGTAGGACAATCACGGTGTGCATTATAAGGTTTGTTAAACCAAACTCTCGATTTGAATCGGAACGTTTTATCAGTTAACGCTCCTACTGGACACACATCGATCATGTTTCCAGAAAATTCATTATCAATTGCTTTTGAAATACAAGTGGAGATATTGGCATGATCACCACGATCTAACACCCCATGTACACGATTATCAGTCAATTGTTCTGCCACTTGCACACAACGTTGACATAAAATACAACGATTCATGTGCAATTGAATGTAAGGGCCAATATCTTCTGGTGCAAAAGTTCTTTTTTCTTCGATGAAACGTGTTTGCGATTTACCGTGTTCAAAACTCAAATTTTGCAAATCACACTCTCCGGCTTGATCACATACTGGACAATCTAACGGGTGATTGATTAATAAAAATTCGGTTACTGCTTTTCTAGCTTCGGTTACACGTTCAGAATTTTTGCTATTCACTTCCATTCCATCCATACAACCCGTTACACAAGAAGCCATTAATTTTGGCATAGGTCTTGGGTCGGCATCACTTCCTTTGGAAACTTCTACTAAACAACAACGACATTTTCCTCCAGTTCCTTTCAATTTTGAATAATAACACATCGCTGGTGGCACAACATCTCCACCTATCATACGAGCGGCTTGAAGGATCGTGGTTCCTGGCTCTACTTCTACTGACTGACCGTCTATTGTTACTTTCATAATACTTCCCCAATCTATTCCTACTTGGGGCACATAGGTTTTACAATAATTTTTAAGCTTCTCAAAATGTTTGACGCAACATTAAAAAGCTTTTAAATGGTTTGTTTTGTCATTAAATGCTTTACTTTTTCAAAAGGCTCTGCTACAAAATGATCTCTATTTTTGATTTTCTCAGGGAAACGAATATGATACTCAAATTCCTCTCTAAAATGACGAATAGCAGCAGCTACTGGCCAAGCAGCAGCGTCTCCTAAAGGACAAATAGTATTCCCTTCAATTTTACTTTGTATGCTTAACAACAATTCAATATCTTCTTCGCGTCCGTGTCCGTTTTCGATACGGTGCAATACTTTTTCTAACCATCCTGTACCTTCACGACAGGGTGTACATTGACCACAACTTTCATGGTGATAGAAACGAGAGAAATTCCAAGTGTTTCTTACAATACAACTGGTATCGTTGTAAACAATAAATCCACCTGATCCTAACATAGATCCTGTAGCAAATCCTCCATCACTAAGTGATTCGTAAGTCATCAAACGATCTTCACCAGCAGCAGTTTTATAGATTAAATTGGCAGGTAAAATTGGCACCGAACTTCCTCCTGGCACAAAAGCTTTTAATGGACGATCAGAACTCATACCTCCCAAATACTCATCGGAATTCATGAATTCGTATACACTCAATCCCAATTCAATTTCATACACACCAGGATTTTTGATATGTCCTGAGGCTGAAATCAATTTAGTTCCAGTAGAACGGCCAATTCCAATTTTGGCGTAATCTGCTCCAGAATTGTTCACAATCCATGGCACAGAAGCAATTGTCTCCACGTTATTCACTACGGTAGGATTAGCCCAAAGACCAGAAACCGCAGGGAAAGGTGGTTTAATACGAGGATTTCCACGTTTTCCTTCTAAAGATTCAATAAGTGCAGTTTCTTCTCCACAAATATAAGCACCACCACCACAGTGAACGTGTAACTCTAAATCGTAACCTGTTCCTAATATATTTTTACCTAACCATCCAGCAGCTTTGGCCTCGGCTATGGCTCTTTCTAAAATTTTGAATACCCACATGTATTCTCCACGAATGTAGATATACGAACGATTGGCACCCAGAGCATAACTCGAAGTAATCATCCCTTCAATCAATAAGTGAGGAATGTACTCCATCAAGTAACGATCCTTGAAAGTACCTGGTTCCGATTCATCGGCATTGCAAACTAAATGACGAGGTTTTCCTGATTTTTTATCAATAAAACTCCACTTCATTCCAGCGGGGAATCCTGCTCCACCTCTACCTCTTAATCCAGAAGTTTTCACTTCTTCTACCACTTCATCTGGAGTGAGTGTTTTAAGAGCTTTTTCTACAGAGGCATATCCACCATTGGCACGATACACTTCGTAGGTTTTAATTCCAGGGACATTGATTTTGTCTAATAATATTTTTTGTGACATATTATTTATCGTGTAACGTAATTTTATTATCTCTACAATCCGCGATGATTTGATCTATTTTTTCTTCGTTTAGGTGTTCTTTATAAAAATCACCCAACTGCATCATTGGAGCATACCCACATGCACCTAAACACTCAACTCCTCTAACTTCGAAAAGCCCATCTGGAGTAGGTTCTCCAACCTTCACACCTAACTTCTCACAAGTATAATCCATCAAATTTTCTACACCATTTAAACAACAAGGCGAAGTTTGACAAAACTCGAACATGTATTTCCCAACAGGTCTTTGGTTGAACATGGTATAAAAAGTCACTACTTCGTACACTTCAATAGGTTTAATTTGTAGAATCTCCGCTACTTTGTTTTGTAACTCGATACTTAACCAATTGTCATGTGCATCCTGAACCTCATGTAGTACGGGCAATAAAGCTGATTTTCTTTTGTCCTCAGGATAATGACTGATCAATTCATTGATGCGAGCCATCAATGCTTCAGTCATATTTATTTCTTGTTTATAGTGTGTTCTTTCCATTTTAATATTTTTAAATTTTGAATAATAAATTTTAAATGATGGTTGCTATTTATAATTTAAAATTCAACATTTACAATTTCATTAAGCATCTAATTCACCTGCTATCACATTCAAACTAGACAAAGTAACTATGGCATCTGATAGCATTCCACCTTTGATCATTTCTGGAAATGCTTGATAATAGATAAAACAAGGACGTCTAAAATGCAAACGATAAGGTGTTCTACTGCCGTCTGATATTAAATAGAATCCTAATTCGCCGTTGGCTCCTTCTACCGGATGATACACCTCTCCTACTGGTACAGGCACTTCACCCATCACAATTTTGAAGTGATAAATTAAAGATTCCATGGTAGTATAAACATCTTCTTTAGGAGGCAAGTAATATTCCGGCACTTCGGCATGGTAAACATTGCCTTCTGGCATTTTATCCAAGGCTTGACGAATGATACTCAAACTTTCCCAAACTTCTGCATTACGTACACAGAAACGATCATAAGTATCTCCTGATTTACCAACAGGTACAATGAAATCAAAATCTTCGTATGAAGAATAGGGTTGTGCTACACGAACATCGTAATCTACACCTGCAGCACGCAAGTTTGGACCTGTAAAACCATAAGCCAATGCTTGTTCAGCAGAGATTGGTCCAACATTTACTGTTCTATCAATAAAGATTCTGTTTCTTTCGAATAAGTTTTCGAATTCTTTCCAAGCTACCGGAAACTCTTCTAAGAAAACTTCTAATTTACGGAAAGCTTCAGGAGACCAATCTCTTTCAAAACCACCAATACGACCCATATTGGTAGTTAGACGTGCTCCACAGATTTCTTCGTAGATTTCGTAGATTTTTTCACGGAATTGGAAAACATATAAGAACCCAGTGTAGGCTCCAGTATCAACACCTAAAATAGAGTTACAAATCAAGTGATCGGCAATACGTGCCAATTCCATTACAATAACTCTTAAATATTGAACTCTTTTGGGAACTTCAACACCTAAAAGTTTTTCTAACGTCATCCACCATCCCATGTTATTGATGGGCGAAGAACAATAATTCATTCTATCGGTTAGCGGCGTAATTTGATAAAAAGGACGATTTTCGGCAATTTTTTCGAATGCTCTGTGAATATAACCTAAGGTGGGTTCGGCATCCAATATTTTTTCACCATCCATCAACAAGATATTTTGAAAAATACCGTGTGTGGCAGGGTGTGTAGGTCCTAAATTTAGGATCGAAAGTTCACTTCCGTCTTCGTTATGACGCTCTTTAATGATTTTAGCATAACGATGCTCTGGTGGCAATAATAGTTCTGACATTTATTGAATGTGAAAAATTATACTTTTTTTTAGCAATTCGATTGGGTTCTTCCAAAGAATCGGTCATCTTTATCGGTTCTACCGCTATCTTCCATAGGAAATTCTTTTCGCATAGGAAAAGATTCCATTTCATCCATATTTAAAATACGTTTCAATTGGGGATGTCCTATAAAATTAATCCCGAAGAAATCATAGGTTTCTCTTTCCATCCAATTGGCGCAAAGAAAAATATTAGCTACTGATTTCACTTCGGGTTGTGCACCATTTAAAAAAGTTTTGATGCGGATGCGTTTGTTTTCATACCAATTGTGCATGTGATACACTACAGCAAATTGTCTTTCTACTTCATTATCTGGATAATGTACTCCACACAAATCAGTCAAAAAATGAAAACGCAACTGAGGATCGTTTTTCAAAAACAAAATAACAGCAGTGATTTTATCTGCCGAAACTTCGAATGAAAAAATATCTCTATCTTGATTGAATTGAAAAACGTCGTTACCGAAAGTGGCAACTAATTTCTCTTGAATTTCTGTTGTCTCTAAAGCCATCTGTTACTTAATATTATAAGAAGCTAATAATTCTTGATATTCTGGGGAGCTTCGTCTTCTAACGGATTCGTTTTTCACCAATTCTTGCAACTTCATCACCCCTTCAACAATTTGTTCTGGTCTCGGCGGACATCCAGGAACATAAACATCTACAGGAATTACCTTATCAATACCTTGCAAAACAGAATAAGTATCAAAAATCCCACCTGATGAAGCACAAGCACCTACAGCTATAACCCAACGAGGCTCAGACATTTGTTCATACACTTGACGCAAAATAGGTCCCATTTTTTTAGAAATAGTTCCCATAACCATTAGCATATCGGCTTGTCGAGGCGAAAAACTCACACGCTCTGAACCGAAACGAGCCAAATCGTAGTGCGAGGCCATCGTAGCCATAAACTCGATACCACAACAAGAGGTTGCAAAAGGCAAAGGCCACAACGAATTAGCTCTTGCTAACCCTACAACATCACTTAGTCGAGTAGCAAAATACCCCTCTCCAACTACTCCTTCTGGCGGAGCAACCATTTTTGTATTAGAATCTGACATGACTTTATTTAGTATTCAATTGCTGACTTAACTATTTACTCCCACTCTAATGCTTTTTTCTTGATAATATAGAAAAAACCTACCAATAACAAGAGCATAAATATAATCATTTTCACCATACCTTCAATACCTAACTCTTTGAAATTCACCGCCCAAGGATATAAAAATATTACCTCTACGTCAAACAACACAAAAAGAATAGCTACTAAGAAGTATTTTACAGAAAAAGGAATACGAGCATTCCCGATTGATTCAATCCCACACTCGAAATTTTTATCTTTATTATCAGAATGCCTTTTTGGACCTAATTGCCCAGAAATAAAGATGATTCCGGATACAAATGCCACTACAATAAGCAATTGAATTAGGATTGGAATGAAGTTAATTTGTTCAGTTTGCATAGTAATTAAAATTTTCTTGCTTCAACAAGGCACAAAGATAGGGCGCAAGGATTGAAAACACAAATCAAAAGGAGTTTTTCAATTCTAAACGTTAGTTAATCTTTTCTAATTTTTAATGATTACAAATAAGAATTCTTAATTTTTTAACAGCAATCGTTATCGTAAATGCAAAAAAAAAGTTGCGATTGGCATCGCAACTTTCAATTCTTTCGAAAAAGTGGAAAATTAAAGTACTACTACTTGAGCGGCAACTTTACCTTTTCTTCCTTCTTCTTCTTCGTAGCTCACACGATCTCCTTCGCGAAGTTCTTCCGCTTTGATTCCTGTAGCATGTACGAAAATGTCTTTTCCTGTTTCTTCATCAGTAATGAATCCATAACCTTTAGATTCATTGAAAAATTTAACTGTACCTGTACGCATTGTAATAATAATAATAATTTATAATGCAACAAATGTAATCTTTAATACAATACAAAATCATTTTGTGTCATATTTTTTTTTCAAATTTATTGATTTACAGCTAATTCTAGAATTCCATTGGCATTTCCGACAAAATATAATTTCAATTTTAAACTATTTTGAATTTAATTGAATATGCAATTCGTTCAATTGCATTTCATCAATAGCTGATGGTGCATCAATCATAACATCACGACCAGAATTGTTCTTAGGGAAAGCAATAAAATCGCGAATGGTTTCTTGTCCACCCAAAATAGCCACCAATCGATCCAATCCAAAAGCCAAACCACCGTGAGGAGGTGCACCAAATTGAAAAGCATCCATTAAGAATCCAAATTGTGCTTTGGCTTCCTCTTCTGTGAAACCTAAGTATTTAAACATTAATTGTTGCGTAGCTTTATCGTGAATACGAATAGAACCTCCACCAATTTCATTGCCATTTAAAACCATATCATAAGCATTGGCTCTTACTTTTCCAGGATTGGTTTCTAGCAAGTGTAAATCTTCCGGTTTTGGCGAAGTAAATGGATGATGCATGGCATGGTAGCGTCCGCTTTCTTCATCAAATTCCAATAGCGGGAAATCAACTACCCATAAAGGAGCAAATTCGTCTGGTTTTCTTAAGCCTAAACGTGTTGCCAATTCCATACGCAAAGCAGAAAGTTGCGCTCTTGTCTTGTCAGCAGGACCCGACAATACAAAAATCATATCACCAGCTTTAGCACCCGTTGTTTTTGCCCAATTGGTTAAATCCTCTTGATCGTAAAATTTATCTACAGATGATTTGTAAGTGCCGTCTTCATTGCATTTTACATACACCATTCCGCTTGCCCCCACTTGTGGACGTTTTACCCAGTCAATTAAGGCGTCAATTTCTTTACGAGTATAATTGCCTGCACCTGGAACAGCAATACCTACAACTAATTCTGCCGAATTGAAAACAGGAAATTCTTTGTGTTGTGCAAAAGCATTCAATTCGCCAAACTCCATTCCAAAACGAATGTCTGGTTTGTCGTTTCCGTAGGTTTTCATCGCATGTTCGTAGGTCATTCTTGGGAATTTGTCAACTTCGATGCCTTTTAATTCTTTTAGTAAATGACGTGTAAGCCCTTCAAAAACATTTAAAATATCTTCTTGCTCTACAAATGCCATTTCACAATCGATTTGTGTAAATTCAGGTTGTCTGTCGGCACGTAAGTCTTCGTCACGGAAACATTTTACAATCTGAAAATATTTATCCATGCCACCCACCATCAATAACTGTTTGAAGGTTTGTGGCGACTGTGGCAACGCATAAAATTGACCTTCATTCATTCGAGATGGAACTACGAAATCTCTAGCACCTTCTGGAGTAGACTTGATCAAATAAGGAGTTTCTACTTCGCAAAAATCTAAATCAGAAAGGTATTTACGTACTTCCATGGCCACTTTGTGACGGAAAAGCAAGCTGTTTTTCACTGGATTTCTACGAATATCCAAATAACGGTATTTCATTCGGATGTCTTCGCCACCATCGGTTTCATCTTCTATAGTAAATGGAGGCGTTTGTGCAGCATTTAAAACAGTTAACTCGGTAACCAAAATTTCAATTGCTCCCGTTGGAATATTGTTGTTTTTGGCCTCGCGTTCAATTACGGTACCTTTCACCTGAATTACAAATTCTCTTCCTAAGGTTTTGGCCAATTCGAATACCGCTTTATCGGTACGGCTTTCGTCAAAAATCAATTGTGTAATTCCGTAACGGTCTCTTAGGTCGACCCAATTCATGAATCCTTTATCACGAGATTTTTGTACCCATCCCGCTAGCGTTACTTCTTGATTAATATGAGAGGCGTTTAGCTCCCCGCATGAATGACTTCTGTACATTATATTTTTTTTATAAGTGTTAATTAGACTATTATACCTGAAGCCCACTGGGCTTCCTCCTTTTAATTTCAAATGCCACAATTATGACTTCTATACATATTCCAATTTTTAGACTGCAAAAGTAAACACAAAAATTAAATTATTACTATTTGTTGCCCATATCCTTTTGATTTATCAATTCGAAAATGTTTGAAAAGAAAAACATCCAAAGCATAAAACCAAGTACACCATACAACACAACATCATTCTACTTCTGTAGGTGTCACAAACCACATAACCACTTGATTTGAAAGGAATTTAAGCAGCATTTTAAAAAATCCAATGTTAAGTTTTCGCTCAATGTTACGAAATTGTTACCAAAATGTTTTTTTAAAGTAAACAATTGCTTAATTTTGAGATAACAAACGGTAACAACTTAATTAGTAACGATATGAAAACATTTATAGCAACCTTAGCATTGGTTTTCTCTGGCATGGTATATGCACAAGACGCAAAACCGGTATTAGAACCTTTTGGAAAAAAAGTGAAAGCCACCTATTTCTATGAAAATGGCCAAATACAACAAGAGGGATTTTTTGAAAATGGAAAACTAGAAGGTTATTGGGTAGCTTACAATGAAGATGGCACCAAAAATTCTTCTGGTTTTTACAAAGATGGCGTAAAAGTAGGCAAATGGTTTTTTTGGAAAACAGATCAACTGAATGAAGTTGATTTTAACAAAAACGCCGTTGCTTCTGTAAAAAATTGGAAAAAAGAAGCTATTGCAGTTAAGAACTAAAACGTATATCTAGTAAAAAAATTGCCACCTTATTAAAGATGGCAATTTTTTTTACCCCCCAAAGTAAAAATCTTTAGGGGATTTTGCATTTGATTATAATGTATGCTTTGGATTAAAACCGTCCTCGCTTACTTCTGTATGCACATAATCGGCAGTCATTAAGGCTTCATAATCGGTTTTTTTCTCTTTACTAAAACGGTGAATAATTTTTTCCAGCAATTCATAAATCACAGGCACGATAATCAATGTTAAGAACAGCGAACTTAGCAATCCTCCAATGATTACCCATGCTAGACCGTTTTTCCACTCAGCACCAGCTCCTGAAGCAATGGCAATGGGAAGCATTCCAAAAACCATCGCAATTGTAGTCATCAAAATGGGGCGCAACCTTGCATGGTTGGCCTGTACTAAGGCTCTACGAATGGTTTCTCCGGCTTTACGTCGTTGATTGGTGTAATCCACCAACATAATCGCATTTTTACACACCAAACCAATCAACATAATCATTCCTAATATGGTAAAAATATTCAACGAATTGTTTGTCAAAGCCAAAGCCAATAACGCTCCAATAAAAGATAGTGGAACCGAGAACAACACCACAAATGGATGCGCAAAACTATCATACAAGGCTACCATAACCAAATATACTAAGATGATAGCAGCTAAAAGCGCTACTCCCAAAGTACCAAATCCTTCACTTTGGTTTTCTTGATCTCCAGCCCAGATATAATTTACTCCCGTTGGCTTTTCTAGTTTATCCAATTGTTTTTGCCATTGTGCCACGATTGTTCCAGATGGTACTCCAACGTTTTGTCCTTGAACGGTCACCGAAGCCGTTTTATCACGACGTTCCAATTGACTTGGTCCAGAACCTTCAGTAATTGTAGCAAATTGCGAAAGTTTAATTTGTTGACCCGCAGGATTAATAAAAATCAAATTACTCACATCATCCACATCCTTACGATTGAATGCATTGTATTTGATGTTGATGTCATATTCATATTCACCGGCTCTAAACTTTCCATCGGTGTTACCACTATAGGCAGTTTGCATAGTTAAACCTACGGTTTGTAAATTAAGTCCAAGCGCTGCCATTTTATCTCGATCAACTTTTACATTAATTTCAGGGTTTCCGTCTTCAACCGTTAATTTGATTTCGGTTGTTCCAGGAATTTTACGCAATTCAGCTTCTGCGAGTTTAGCAAATTTCATGGCGCTTTCTACGGATTGACCTGTTACTACTAATCCAAGTGTTGCATTCTCGGCCGTACCAAGAATACCTACTGGTACTGTTTTTACTTTTGAGCCCACTAACACTTTTTCCAGTTTACGTTTTATTTTGGCAGCAAAAACAGCCGCATCATCGGTACGGTCCTTTTGATCAATCATCTTCACGTTGATTTCTGCTTTGTAAGCCGTAGCTTGAGCGGCTCCAAATCCGTCACTGGTTTGTCCAATAGTCGTAATTTGACTAAACACATAAGGCTCTTTACTCAAGAATTGTTCTGCTTTTTGCGTCATGAAGTTCGTTTGTTCCAATGAAGCGTCTTTTGGCATTTCGATTTGCACCAAAAACTCACCACTATCTGAAGTGGCAAAAAACTCACCTCCAATAAATCCTAGTGGCAATAAGGCGATAGAACCAAAAAACAAGATCACAACAGCTATAAGTGTACGAACATAATGATCCAAACACCATTCTAAAATTTCTGTTACCCAATTGGTAAAACGAGTCAATTGACTTTCGAAAGCCAAAATGATTTTCTCAAAAAAGTTCTTTCCTTCTATGTGTTCTAATTTCCCAAAACGAGAAGAAAGCCATGGAATAATAGTAAAGGAAGCCAATAAGGACAACATTGTCGAAATTACAACCGTCATACAAAACTGGGTGATGATATTTGATACCAATCCGGTACTCATCGCAATTGGCAAGAACACCACCACAATTACAAGGGTAATAGAGGTTACCGTTGCTCCAATCTCAGCAGTACCATCGTATGCAGCACGAACTTTATTTTTACCCATTTCCATGTGGCGATATATGTTTTCGAGCACCACAATCGCGTCGTCCACCAAAATACCTACCACCAAAGAAAGACCTAATAAACTCATTAAGTTTAGGGTATAATCCAATAAGAAGATGCCAATAAATGTAGCAATCAATGACGCTGGAATGGAAACCATTACAATTAATGAATTTCGCACACTATGCAAGAAAAACAACATTACCACGGCTACCAATAATACCGCAATCAATAAATCATGCACCACAGAATCTGCGGCTTCAAGAGTAAAAATAGTACTGTCTTTGGCTACTTGAAGTTCTAAATTGACATTCTTATAATCTTCTTCGAGTTGTTTTACCGCCGTGTTGATCAACTCACTCACTGCAACCGCATTCGCATCCGATTGTTTTACCACTTGAAGAACAATGGCACTTTTTTGATTAATACGGGCAATTTTTTCAGCAATTTTCTGAGTATCCTGAATATCGGCAATGTCTTTCAAACGAATTTGAATACCGTTGTCTGAGGTTAAAACTAGATTTCTTAATTCGTCAACGGATTTGTATTTCCCCGCCAAACGAATCAAAACTTTTTGCTCTCGTGTTTGAATATTTCCGGTAGGGAAATCCAAATTGGAGGCCAATATCATTTGTTGTACTTGTTGTACCGACAAATTATATCCTTGCATTTTCACAGCATCCAGATTCACCTGTACTTCTCTTTCCTCGCCACCAATAATATTTACCTGAGCTACCCCTTGTACACGTGATAAAATTGGTGCAATTTTTTTATCGATCAAGTCATAAAATGATGCTTCATCCATTTTCCCATTGGCACCAATAGTCATAATTGGTAAATCGCTCAACGAAAATTTGGTCAACGATGGCGGATCAGCATCTTTGGGTAGATCACCCAAAATGGCATTGATTTTTCTTTGCGCGTCATTGATAGCAATATCGGCATCAGCATTGGATGTCAAAGCTACCGATACACTGGAAAGACTCTCGAAAGATTTAGATTCAATTTTCTTGATATTCTCCAAAGACGCAATCGCATCCTCTATTTTTTTGGTTACTGTATTTTCCACCTCACTTGGTGAAGCTCCTGGATATAGCGTGTTGATTGTAATTACGTTGGTTTCAAACTTGGGAATCAATTCGTAACCAAGTTGACTATAACTAAAAAGCCCTGCCAAGGTTAGTATGGTAAATAATACAATAACTAACGATGGACGCTTGATGGATATTTCTGCTAATTTCATAGATTTTGTTTTGAATTGAAGCCCAATTATTTAATAATCTCAACGGCTACACCGTCCTGAAGGTTGATTTGACCCGTTGTAATCACCATTTCGCCAATAGATAAACCTCCAATGATTTCCACTTTGTCACCCAAAATTCTACCAGCTGTAACTTTTTTGATTTTGGCTATACCATTCTCTACCACAAATACTTCATTACTGCTTACACTTCCAACGAAAGCACTTCTTGGAACTGTAGTCAACGCAGAACTTCCATTTGCTGGTTTAAAGATGGCACTTCCGTACATACCCGCCTTTAAAGAATTGTTCGTATTGTTCGCAATTTCCACTTCAACTGGGAAGTTTAAGTTAGTATCAGCTTTTGCGGCAATGAAAGTAATTTTACCCGTAAACGATTCATCTGGATAAACACTTGATTTTACCTCAATAGTGTTCCCTACTTTTAATGAAGCAACTTGCGCTTCGCTTACGGTAACATTTAATTTCAATTTGCTCACATTTACTATATCAAATAGTGCAGTGGCAGGCATAGAAGTTAATATAGAACCTGGTTCAATGTATTTCTTATTGATAATTCCACTAATAGGCGCTTTAATTTTGGTATCACCTACACTAATAGAGGCTTGCTTATAATTTGCCTCGGCATTTGTAAGAGCCAAACGCGCTTGATCTAATTGTTGACGTGTTACTCCTCCAGTTTTATAAGCATTTTCAAAACGAGTAAAATCCGATTTGGCGTTTAAATAATTGGCTTGAGCTGCTTTTGCATTTACATCAATAACATCACCTCTAATGATAGCCAATACTTGACCTACCACTACACGATCCCCTTCTTTGGCTAAAACTTGAATTACTTTTCCAGATTTTTCTGCAGAAAAAGTAAGTTCTTGAATAGGTTGAAAAACACCATTAGACATAAAATTCAAGGAAACTACTTCCGATTTTACTTGAGTAGCTTTTACGGCAACCTTTGCATTTTTTTCAGAAACAACAGCAATTTTTTCGGCATTAGACTGCTTGTTTTTTACTAAGATAAAAGCAATTGCACCCAAAGATGCCAAAAGGATTACGATGGTTTTAAAATTTATTTTCATGATTATTGGTTTACTAATGTTTTTAATTCCCCTTTAGATTTTATTAATTTAATTTCGGCCAAAATGTAATCCAAAATGGCGGCTGTGTAATTATTTTGCGCTTCGCTTGAAGCATTTTCAGCATCGAGCAAATCGGTCAATGAAGCTAATCCTTGTAAATAGTTATTGTTCGTATTTTTAAGAATTTCTTCGGCCAAACGCATGTTTTCTTTTTGATTGTTGATGGTAATCATGCTGTTTTCAATTTGCGTATTGGCATTTTTATAATCCAATTCCATGGCCAATTGAGTATCTTTGATATCCTCTTGAATCGAACGCAATTCTACATCGGTTTGTCTTACTCTGGCACGGGTTCCGAATCCTGAAAAAATAGGCACTCGTAAATTTAATCCGATGGAAGAAAAATCAGACCAGTACACGCCATTGGAAGGCAGTTTAAACCAAGGCATTTGTGGTCCTTGACCAAAGAAATTATAATTGGCTACCAAAGACAACGTTGGATAATAGCCTGCCAAAGCTGCTTTTTTCTGAAACTCTAACATTTCTTCTTGTTTTTTCAAAAGCAATATTTCAGTACGATTATTTGGATCTGGTGCTTCAGTCAAATCTACTGGACGTAATTTAAAATCATTATTTGGTAACTCAATTTTTGTAGAAATAGGCATTCCTATAAAGAATTTTAGCGTATTTTCTTGAAGAGTCAATAAATTCAGAATTTGTTGCTTTTGCGTAGTTACGTTGGTTACCCTTACATTCATACGGTCCAAATCTATTTTTTTAGCCAAGCCATTTTGAAATTGACCTTCTACGATGTCTCTAACTTTTTGTGTAATCTTGAAGGTGTTTTCCAATAAATCAAGTTTTTGCTTTAAAACATATATTTGATAATAGTTATTGGCCACCGCTTCAATTACTTGCTCCTCGGTAAGTTGATCATTAATTTGATAAAACTGACGCGTCGTTTTGGCCGCTCTTAATCCAGTAAACACCGATTGATCAAAAAGGTTTTGAGACAAGGTAATTCCTCCAATAGAATTCCATTTTTGACCAAATACTGCTTGTAATGTAGTACCTGGTTGACCAAAATTATCTCCATCAATTACTTGTGTTTGAAGAATCGGATTATAGGTTAAACTACCATTGAAAGCGATTTGAGGCAAAGCTCTAGAGCGGATTTCTTGAATTTGGTACTCACTATTTTCAATCTTGAGTTTTGATTTTTTGGCTTCGGCTTTATTCTCAAGTGCATAAGCTAAAGCGTCTTTCAAAGTGAGTTTCATCACTTCTTGAGCATGTATTTGACCCATAAATAAGGCAATACACAGTAAGGACAGTGGGTATTTCATAAAGTTGGTTTATATTAAATTCAAAAAATTGATTATACAATTGTGATAGGCTGCTGGGTATGTATGGCCAATTGTTTTTCTAGTTCAGCTATCCCAGCCGGTGTAGCCAAGGCTCTAGTATGGTATTCAAGGACCAATAATTCAAGTTCTTGTGCTTCCTTTTCAGACATGGTATTGCCATGAATGTCAAACAACAAAGTATAGTAAAACTTGATGTAAGTATCTATGGCAGCCTCATTTCTGTACAATCCCTCTGCTATTCCTTTTTCGATATTCTGTCTAAAAAAGGAAGTACATTCGGTAATTTCTCTAGTAATTACTTTTTGATAGATCTCAGGATAATGTTTCTTTAATTGATAAATAGGAGAACTATCAGCTGTTTTGAACATTTCTTTAAATTTCTTTTTAATTTCAAAGTTCTCTTCAATGGCATTGAAATTGGCTTTCACTATCGCATTTATTTGGTGATGAATTTCATTGTGCATCACTTCGGTGCTTTCCTCAATCAACACTTCTTTGTTGCAGAAGTATTTATAAATCGTTTTTTTGGAAATACACATTTCACTGGCAATATCGTCCATCGTAATGCTTTTGAAACCCAATCTCAAAAACAATTCACTGGCTTTTGCCATAATTTTTTCCTTCATAATTGTTCTTTTACACTACAAACTCTAAATTGGCTGTTAATTTTACTTCTTGCGCATAAGTACCTGTCATGCGGGGCTGTTCATCCGATTGCCATAAATTAAAATCTTCAGGCTTGATGGTAGTAGTTACCTCTAATGCGCCTTTGTTTTGACCGTCGTAATTGTGAATCCCTACAAATTCAGTGGCCAATTCTAAGGTTTTTGTCACATTTTTTATGGTCAAATCTCCTTTTAAAAAATTAATGTTGCGATGCACTTTTTCGAAAGAAGTCGACTTAAAACGAATCGTTGGACGTGCATCTTCTTTAAAAAAAGGATTCAATTTGGCCGCAGATCTACTCGAATCTTTTCGATTTACCGTTGGATTGATGTGCAAAACAAACTCTACTTCGGCGTCTTCTATTTCGTCATCTTGCATGACAACATAACCACTAAATTGATTGGTTGTCCCATCCATATAGGCAATCAATGAACCGTGATCTTCTAATAACACATCGGATTGAGCGGAGTTAATTCTGTTCTTTACATTCATAACTTGGGGAGTTAATAAAATTGATGTTACGTATTATTGATTTTGAGAGAACAAATATAGAAAGGAAACTTTAGGTACCAAAATAGTTTCCGTTGTTTTTTGAGCTTCTTCAAAAATTAACAATATTTTACATTTTAGGTCGATTTTGTTAACACAAGTTTAAAGTAATCAGATTTAATCTTAAACAATAAAAATGCAAATATATCATCATGGAGTTGTATATTTGACCTTAATTAAAAGAACATTAACATTATGCATTCCATCTCGGCGTACCAGACCTATTTTGAATCGTTTTTAGAGCAGCAATCGCTTGAAAAAGAACCCAAAAATTTGTACCTACCTATCCAATACATCCTGAATTTAGGCGGAAAACGCATACGTCCTATTTTAACTTTGATGGCCGCCGAAGTATTTGATGCCGATTACTCCAAAGCGCTACCCGCAGCCTTGGCTGTAGAGATGTTTCACAATTTTTCTTTAGTTCACGATGACATTATGGATGCGGCGCCACTACGTAGAGGGCACCAAACCGTACACGAAAAATGGGATACCAATACCGGAATTCTATCGGGTGATGCCATGTTAATATTAGCCTATCAAAATTTTGAAAAATACCAACCAAAAACCTTCAGAAAACTAGCTAAACTATTTAGTAAAACGGCTTTGGAAGTATGTGAAGGCCAACAATGGGATGTCGATTTTGAAACACGCAACGATGTTACCATCCCTGAGTATTTAAAAATGATAGAATACAAAACTGCTGTTTTGGTGGCTGCGGCTATGAAAATGGGAGCCATTATTGCTAAAACTTCCAAATCAAATGGAAATTTAATTTATGATTTTGGGTTAAATCTTGGATTAGCTTTTCAATTGCAAGATGATTATTTGGATGCCTTTGGAGATCCTGCCACCTTTGGAAAACAAGTGGGAGGCGATATTATAGAAAATAAAAAAACCTATTTATATCTAAAAGCGATCGAGTTTTCAAACGAGACTCAAAAAAGTCGCCTACTCCAATTGTTTTCACAATCATTCGAGGATAATACAGAAAAAATTCGTGAAGTCAAGCAAATTTTCGAAGACACTGGAGCCGCAAAAGCAACCCAAGAGGCTATAAAAGATTACACCATTAAAGCATTTGCTACCTTAGAAAAAATAAAAATAGCTACTGATAAAAAAGCGGTGCTAAAGGCTTTTGGAGAAAATTTAATGGGAAGAAAAGTATAAACATGGTTTTGCAATTTTAGAAATTAAGCATAAGGTTCAAATTCATTTTGATTTCCCAAATATCACACAAAACCAAGGTATGTATATAGCACCTCTAAACACCGATCATTTACTTTCAGAAGCTGAAAAAGCCAACTTGTACGAAAAATTGATACTTCAAATCAATAAAGATTTTAATTTGGCCAACGAAGGGGTTGATTTTCCATTGAGCTTGTTACCAGAGGAACTAAAAATTCAATTGCAAGAAAAAATCTATCGCCTCATACAGTATAAGTTTGCGGAATACCTCAATTTGTTATACATCATTGATGTCCCAGAAAAAGACATCAAACAACTCGATGGATCGGATATTATAGCATTGTCCGGACAAGTAGCCTTTTTAATACTAAAAAGAGAATGGCAAAAAGTGTGGTTTAGAAATTATTACAAATAATTCATACTGATATTTTATTCAATATCAACATTTTGCAAATACATTCAATTGATTATATTTACAAAATGAAGGCATTTAAAACCCAATTTGACGTATTCAAGCAAAAGGCCCAAATCATCATTTATGGCACCAACACTTTGGCAGGTCGCCTATTTGATTTGATACTGCTGGGTTTAATTGTTTTGAGCGTACTATTAATCATGTTGGAATCTGTCAAATCAATTGACAAAGAATACCATTTCTATCTGATGATATTCGAATGGATTATCACGGTATTTTTTACTATTGAATATATCCTGAGAATCATTACCATTAAAAGACCCCTACATTATATTTTTAGTTTTTATGGTTTAATTGATTTAATGGCCATATTACCCATGTACCTTTCTTTTGTTTTTAGTGGCGCTAATATATTTTTGGTCGTTAGAGCCTTTCGTCTGTTGCGATTGTTTAAAATTTTAAACCTTCCCCAATTTAACAACCACTCCAAACATTTGAGAGAAGCCTTGCTTGCAAGCAAAGGAAAAATAATGATCTTTATGTATTTTGTAGTCGTAAGTACCATCATTATTGGAGCCACTATGTATCTGGTTGAAGGTGAAAAAGGAGGATTTACCAGCATTCCCATTTCCATTTATTGGGCCATCGTTACCCTTACCACCGTGGGATATGGCGATATCTCGCCCATTACCCCTTTAGGGCAACTTATCGCCTCCATCGTTATGGTTTTAGGCTATGGAATTATAGCTGTACCCACAGGTATCGTTTCGGCAGAGATGGCCAAATCAAAAGATAACAGGCTAAAAAGCCATGAAAAAGTTTGTGAACAATGTGGCAATGCGGATCATCTTGAGAATGCTAGATATTGCCAACAATGTGGAGATGAGTTATAAAAAACGTTAGAAATACACTCTCACAAAAGGCATAAAAGCTTCGCTATAGATGCTTTTGTTGTCATCATGCAAAACGTCATAACGCACCCCAAAGGTAACATTATTGGCTCTATAACCCGCACCCAAATACAAGGCCGTATTCCAGAAATTGAGTGAGCCACCAAACCTAAAGTCGGTATTAAAACGCAATTGCTCTAATTCTGCCGAAAGTTGAATTTGAGGTATGGGGTTCACTAACCCAATTACACTACCGCCATAAGTAAACGTTTCATAACTGTTTCTTACTTTGATATAGCCTAATTGCAAACTTCCCCCGACAGCCAAAAATGGGTTCACATTATAAATAGCACTAGGAGCAATAGAAACATCTGTAAAACCCGATCCAAAATTCAAACCAAGCCCTCCTCCAAACTGTATTTTTTTGTTAATTCCATAAGATTGCGCCTGTTGCGCATATAACGATTGCGTAAATCCGACTAAGACAAAAACTACAATTGCAGTAATAGCCACAAAAAATTCATTTTTTTTCATAGTAAAGGGTGTTTTTTAACATTTTTCAGAGTAAATGTAAGGAAAAAAATGATTAATATATAACTGTTTATTGTACTTTTGTCGGACTATTTTAAAATACTTTCAAACAAAAATTATGGATAGGTTTTCATTTTTAAACGCAGCACATACCGAATTTTTTGCACAATTATATGATCAATATTTAGAAAATCCAGATAGTGTTGAACCCAGTTGGAGAAGTTTTTTTCAGGGGTTCGATTTTGGAATGACTACTTACAACGAAGAAAACCCAGTGTACCATTCTGCCCCAGTAGTTTCCAACACAACACCTACAAACACTGCTGACGCTAATGCCATTTCTGAAAAGCTTCAAAAAGAGTTTAAAGTAATTAAATTAATTGACGGCTACCGTATGCGAGGGCATTTGTTTACCAAAACAAACCCTGTTCGCGATCGTCGTGTGTATTTGCCTACTTTAGACATTGAAAACTTTGGACTTGTGGCTTCGGATATGGATGTGGTTTTTGATGCTGCCAAAGTAATCGGTAAAGAGCCTTGTACTTTAAGAGAACTCATTGGACACTTAGAACGTATTTATTGTCAACATATCGGTATTGAATATGTATTTATTCGTAAACCAGAAATCGTGGAGTGGATTCGTCAAAAAATCCGTATCAACGACAACCAACCTAATTTCTCTATTGATGAGAAAAAGGTGATTCTTGAAAAATTGAACGAAGCCGTTTCGTTTGAAAACTTCTTACACACCAAATACGTAGGGCAAAAACGTTTTTCTCTAGAAGGTGGCGAAACCATTATTCCTGCGCTTGATGCTTTGATTGAAAAAGCAGCCGATAAAGGTGTGGAGCAATTCGTAATGGGAATGGCACACCGTGGCCGTTTGAACGTTTTGGCCAATATCTTTGGAAAATCTACCCAAGACATTTTTAGCGAGTTTGATGGTAAAGACTACGATCAAGAATATTTTGATGGTGACGTAAAATACCATTTAGGATTAACCGCCGACAAAGTAACCCGTAAAGGCAAGAAAATCAACATCAATTTGGCACCAAACCCTTCGCATTTAGAAACGGTAGGAGCTGTAATTGAGGGGATTTCAAGAGCCAAACAAGACAAATACTTTGCAGATGATTTTTCCAAAGTACTACCTATTGCAGTTCATGGTGATGCTGCTATTGCAGGACAAGGTATTTTGTACGAAATCGTGCAAATGGCACAATTGGATGGTTACAAAACAGGCGGAACCATTCATATTGTTATCAACAACCAAGTAGGATTTACGACTAACTACTTAGACGCGCGTTCTTCAACCTATTGTACCGATATTGCCAAAGTAACACTTTCGCCAGTATTGCACGTTAATGCCGATGATGCCGAAGCTGTAGTACACGCCATGTCTTTTGCCCTAGATTTTAGAATGGAGTTTGGCAAAGACGTATTTATTGACTTATTAGGCTATAGAAAATACGGTCACAACGAAGGGGATGAGCCAAGATTTACACAACCGGTTCTATATAAATTGATTGCCAAGCATCAAAATCCTAGAGATATCTATGCCGAAAAACTATTGGCAGAGCGCGTAATTGACGCAACTTATGTCAACCAAATCGAAAAAGAATACAAAGATAAACTTAACGATAACCTTGAAGCGTCTCGTAAAAAAGACTTGACAATCATCACGCCATTCATGCAAAATGAGTGGGAAGGGTACCAACAAGTAACTGCAGTAGAAATGCTTCAAAAAGTAGACACTGCGTACCCTAAAGAAGGGCTAGATGTTATCATTGATACGATTTCAACTTTGCCCTCTGATAAAAAATTCATTAACAAAATCAACAAGATCATAACCGATAGAAAAGTTGGTTACGAAAACAATACAATCGACTGGGGAACTGCCGAAGCCATGGCTTTTGGCACCCTATTGACCGAAGGTTTTGATGTTCGTATTTCTGGACAAGATGTGGAACGCGGAACATTTTCGCACCGTCATGCGGTTGTAAAAGTAGAAGATTCTGAAGAAGAAGTGATTTTATTGAATCATCTAGAAGGCAAAAAAGGAAACTTTAGCGCCTTTAACTCACACCTTTCGGAGTATGGTGTTTTAGGTTTTGACTATGGTTATGCCTTAGCCAATCCAAAATGCTTGACCATTTGGGAAGCACAATTTGGTGATTTCTCAAACGGAGCTCAAATCATGATTGACCAATACATTTCTTGTGGAGAGGACAAATGGAACAACCAAAACGGAATCGTAATGCTATTGCCCCATGGTTATGAAGGACAAGGAGCAGAACACTCTTCGGCTAGAATGGAACGTTATTTACAATTGTGTGCCCGTCAAAACATGTATGTGGCTGATTGTACTACACCTGCTAACTTTTTCCACTTGTTGAGAAGACAAATGAAAACCAATTTCCGTAAACCATTGGTAGTATTCACACCAAAGAGTTTGTTGAGAGACCCAAGATGCGTTTCGGCTGTAGAAGAATTCACTCATGGCGAATTCCAAGAAACTATCGACGATACCTCAGTTAACAAAGCAGAGGTGAAAACTTTAGTATTCTGTACTGGTAAGTTTTACTATGACATCACAGCGGAAAGAGCTAATAATGGCAGAAATGATGTAGCTGTAGTTCGTATCGAACAGTTATTCCCATTGCCAATCGAACAATTGAAAGCTATCATTGCACTATATCCAAATGTTGATGATTACGTTTGGGCACAAGAAGAGCCTAAAAACATGGGGGCTTATACTTACATGTTGGCCAATTTCGATTTAGTAAAATGGAGACTTGCTTCATTAAAAGCCTATGCAGCGCCAGCATCTGGAAGTTACACTAGAGCAAAACGCCGTCATGCCGATGCAATTAGAATGGTATTTGATAAAAATTTATTTAGATAAAAGCTTCAGTGTTTTTTAGTTAGTTATATCATTTTCAATACAAACTAAAAAATCATAAGCCTCAAACTAATAACCATAAACTACAAACAATAAACTAAAAGAAGATGATTTTAGAAATGAAAGTCCCATCACCAGGGGAATCCATCAAAGAAGTAGAAATAGCCACTTGGTTGGTAAAAGATGGTGATTATGTAGAAAAAGATCAAGCAATTGCCGAAGTAGATTCTGATAAAGCTACTTTAGAGTTGCCAGCAGAAGCTAGCGGTATCATTACCTTAAAAGCAGAAGAAGGAGATGCTGTAGCCGTTGGTGCTGTAGTATGTCATATCGATACAAGTGCTGCTAAACCATCAGGCGCAGCAGCAGTGGCTACTCCAGTAGCTGAAACTCCAAAAGCGGAAGCAAAAGTAGAAGCTCCAGCTCCAGTAGCTGCTCAACCAGCTCCAGCAGCACCAAGTTACGCTGCAGGCACGCCTTCACCAGCCGCTAGAAAAATTTTAGACGAAAAAAATATCGCTCCAGAAACCGTTGTTGGTACTGGTAAAGCGGGACGAATTACTAAAGACGATGCCATCAATGCCGTAGCTTCTATGGGAACGCCAACTGGAGGCAACCGTGGCTCAGAGCGCACTAAATTATCGATGTTACGTAGAAAAGTATCAGAGCGTTTAGTAGCTGCTAAAAACGACACGGCCATGTTGACTACTTTCAATGAAGTAAACATGACCCCAATCAATAACTTACGCAACGAGTACAAAGATGCTTTCAAAGCGAAGCATGGCGGAGTGAGCTTAGGATTCATGTCATTTTTCACCAAAGCGGTTACTAGAGCCTTACAATTGTATCCAGATGTAAACTCTATGATTGATGGTGATTATAAAGTGGCTTACGATTTCTGCGATATTTCGATTGCAGTTTCTGGTCCAAAAGGATTAATGGTACCTGTAGTTCGTAATGCTGAAAACTTAACATTCCGTGGTATCGAAGCTGAAATCAAACGTTTGGCTATCAAAGCTCGCGAAGGACAAATCACGGTAGATGATATGACAGGAGGAACTTTTACGATCACTAACGGTGGTGTTTTTGGCAGCATGTTGTCTACTCCTATCATCAACCCTCCACAGTCAGGAATCTTAGGAATGCACAACATCATCGAGCGTCCTATAGCCGTAAACGGTAAAGTAGAAATTCACCCTATGATGTATGTGGCACTTTCGTATGACCACCGCATCATCGACGGACGCGAATCGGTTGGTTTCTTAGTAGCCGTGAAAGAGGCTCTAGAAAATCCAGTAGAATTGCTTTGTGATAACAATCCTAAAAAAGCATTTGAGTTGTAATACAATTCGATCTTCAATAGTAAAATCCCAAATTCCAAGATTGGTTTTTGGGATTTTTTTTGGGTCTTTTTACAACAAATGTTGTATAGAAATACGCATCGCAATAGCGATAGGAACGGCAGCTTTTGCAAAACTACCCTTTATGGTTTTGCAAAACTATAGTGGATAGCGCGGTGCCTTGGCAATTGCCCTATTTTAAATACAAATAATGGTTGTAGTAATCGATAATGGCTTGCCCTTTGAGTAATACATCGGCGCCAATGATTCCATGAACTGGTTTGGCTTTATGTTGTACTAGCGCTTCGTTGACGTGCGACAAATCAAAAATAACTAAAGACGCCTCTTGGTGTTTCCATCGGCCCAATTGTAACGTATTGTTGACCGAGAGTTGGGTATGCATACCGGTTGCCCCTGCACCTGAGGCTTTGGTTTTGGAATGTTGGGCTTCTAATTGAAAAAAGTCAATGCTTTCAAACCCAACACAACTGCTAGAAGCTCCGGTATCCAAAATAAAATTACCTCGAATGCCGTTGATTTTAGCTTTAATCAACAAATGCTGTGTTCGGATAATTTTAAAACGAATTTTGCGGTAATTTTCGGATTGTAAAATGGCGTGCAGGTTTTCCATACGACTAAAGTATTGTCAAAAGTAGCCTAAAATTTGCAAATCTACTAGTGCAAAATACTAACTTTGCACCCGAAAATTGAAAAGATGATACTTACTGATACGCATACCCACTTATATTCTGAAGAATTTGACCAAGACCGCCACGAAATGATGCAAAGAGCCATCAATGCTGGCGTTTCCCGTTTTTTTATTCCGGCAATTGATTCCAACCACACCTCGGCCATGTATGATTTGGAACAAAAATACCCAGATCAAGTGTTCCTTATGATGGGCTTACATCCTACTTATGTAAAAGATAATTACCTAGAAGAATTACAGCATGTGGAAACCGAATTGGCGACCAGAAAATTCTACGCAGTGGGCGAAATTGGCATCGATTTGTATTGGGACAAAACTCACATAAAAGAACAACAAATCGCCTTTAGACAACAAATTCAGTGGGCAAAAAAATACCATTTGCCAATTGTTATACATTGCCGCGAAGCTTTTGATGAAATTTTTGAAATTCTAGAAGAAGAAAAAAGTCCAGAATTGTTCGGGATTTTTCATTGCTTTACCGGCACTTATGAGCAAGCCCTTCAGGCCATTTCCTACAACATGCTTTTAGGGATTGGTGGAGTGGCTACGTTTAAAAACGGCAAAATTGATCAATTTTTGCACAAAATTGATTTACAACACATTGTCTTAGAAACCGACGCTCCTTATCTGGCCCCTATCCCATTTAGAGGCAAGCGAAATGAGAGTAGTTATTTGCTGCAAGTGGCCAGCAAACTGGCTTCAATTTATCAACTCAGTGTTGCAGAAATAGGCCAAATTACAACCGAAAACTCCAAAAGGGTTTTTGGGATTTAAACACAAAAGTGCCTTAGTTTGTGATTTTTTTTGTTCTTTTGTTCACTCTAAACGTAAAAATATAATGCAAAAATTTGACGCAATTCGTTCCTATTATGATGCCGAAGTAAATGAGGCCCTACGAGAAGTAGTACCCCATCCGATGATGAAAGCATTAATGCAATTCTCTTTGCCAAATGTGGCTGAAGAGGTTTGGAAAGAACAATTGTTAAAAATCAATACTATCACTGATTTCCAATGCAAATTTATATACCAATCCGTATTAAAAGTATTGGAAAGAAGTTCCGAAGGCCTTACCACTTCTGGATTTGATCGTTTAGAGAAAGATACTGCGTATTTGTTCATCTCGAATCATAGGGATATTTTACTGGACACCACCCTACTCAATGCTACGCTATTTGAGAAAGGATTGGTCATGACCGCATCAGCCATTGGAGATAATTTGGTACAAAAGTCCTTTTTAAAAATATTAGCCAAACTCAACCGCAATTTCTTAGTATTGCGTGGCCAATCGCCAAGGGAAATGCTACAAAGCTCCAAACTCCTGTCAGAATACATCGGACAATTGTTAATGCATGAAAATCGTTCGGTTTGGATTGCACAACGCGAAGGTAGAACCAAAGACGGCAATGACGCCACCAATCCCGGTGTATTGAAAATGCTTGGCATGGGTTCCGACGAAAAAAATGTGATGCACTATTTCAAAAAAGTAAAAATTGTGCCAGTATCCATTTCTTACGAATACGACCCTACCGATGTTTTAAAAATGCCACAATTATTAGCACAAGCCAATAACGAAGTGTATGTGAAAGAGAAAAATGAAGACTTTCAGAATATCATGAGTGGCGTAATGGGGCAAAAAAAACGCATTCACATTCATGTGGGCAAAGTGATTGACTCAGAAATAGATACGATCCTGGCCAATGAAGAAAACAGCAACAAACAAATCCTTGCACTGGCACAATGCATAGACGATTCTATTTTGTCCAACTACAGGTTGTGGCCTACCAATTTCATTGCCTACGATTTGTTGCATCAATCCTCAACTTACGCACATAAATACACCGAAAACGAAAAATCGCTATTCTTACGTCGTCTAGAACTGCGTATAGACCACGACAATCCTGTGGTTTTAGAAGGTTTTTTATCGATGTATGCCAATCCAGTTATCAATCAACGCAAATACAATCATGAACTCTAATATCAAAATACTTTTGATTTATACCGGTGGGACCATTGGTATGCAAAAAGATTTTGAAACGGGCGCTTTGAAGGCCTTCAATTTTAAAAAGCTTTTACAACGGGTACCCGAATTGCAACTTTTGGATTGCGACATTGAAACTTTCTCCTTTGAAAACCCAATAGATTCCTCGAATATCGCTCCCGAACATTGGGTCGCCATAGCCGAGGTAATCGAATCCCAATACGAAGCATTTGACGGCTTTGTAGTATTGCACGGATCAGATACAATGTCGTATTCTGCTTCGGCCTTGAGCTTTATGCTCGAAAACCTAAGCAAACCCGTTATCTTTACTGGCTCACAATTGCCCATAGGGGATTTGCGTACCGATGCCAAAGAAAATTTAATTACAGCTATACAAATTGCCTCCTTACAAAAATCTGGCAAGCCTGTAGTTACCGAAGTAGGCTTGTATTTCGAATACAAATTGTATCGCGGCAACCGTACCACCAAATTGAGCGCCGAGCATTTCAACGCCTTTGGTTCGCCCAATTATCCCTTTTTGGTCGAATCGGGTGTGCATTTAAATATTAACGAGTCCTTATTATTGCCTTATGACGCCTCAAAACCACTACGCGTTCATAAAGATTTTGACACGAATGTCCTTATTCTAAAACTTTTCCCAGGGATCAATCAGCACCTCATTGAAACCATTTTTAAATTACCCGATTTAAAAGGAATCGTACTAGAGACCTTTGGCGCAGGTAATGCTATTACGGCCGAATGGTTTATAACTGCTATCGCCAATGCTATTGCAGCTGGTGTTCACATCATCAACGTGACCCAATGTTCGGGGGGAAGCGTCAATATGGGGCAATACGAAACCAGTTCGCAACTCAAAAAAATTGGCGTTATCTCTGGCAAAGATTGTACAACCGAAGCCGCAATAACCAAATTAATGCATTTGTTAGGACAAAAGACTCCCCCATCTCAATTTAAAACCTTATTTGAAAAGGAAATTCGAGGAGAAATGGGATAATAGTGGTGAATTATTTTCAAAAACCATTTTTTTTTAAGTTATTTGCAATCCCAAAAAGAGAGGTGTCCGAGTGGTTGAAGGAGCAAGCCTGGAAAGTTTGTATATGGGTAACTGTATCGTGGGTTCGAATCCCATCCTCTCTGCTAACAATTTCCTACAACAACAAAACCCACTAAATGTTTCCTTTAGTGGGTTTTTTATATTTTACCGTTACCTAATTCGAGACTAACCACTTACATTTCAAAATAGAAGTTTTACTTCACCTCAACACCCATTATTTTTGCTCAAATCACGTTCAAAGAGCACCTTATTGTCGTGTTCAATATAGTCGCTCGATAAAATCAAATGGGGATGATTGGGAGAAAGTCCGGCGCTGCGGCTTTTGATAGTTATTGTGTCATTAACTTTTAGGTCTTTTAATAGCTCGAATTCTTTAGGAATGAATTGCATCATGTATCGTTCACCCATAATTTCCACAATAAGCCATTTGGGTCCCGAATTATTGGTACTTGGACGCTGATAGTTTATACAAGTAACCACGGCTTCGATTTTGCTGAAAGCTTTTAAAGAAGGCTTTAATTTTTCATAACTAGCCTGCACTTTTTTGCCTAATGGAGAAACTTTCCAAGCCATATACCGTTTGCCGTCAGGAGAAGCCTCCCATTTTTTTCTTGCTTTTTCATTGGCTTTTTTGTCAGCAATCGAGCTTGGTTTCTTGGGGGAATTGTCTTCATTTTTCATTTCACAATTAGCCAATACTACTCCGCTTAGTAAAATCAGGGTTAAGGTCAACAAATAGATGGTTTTTTTCATAACGTTGTCGTTTTTTAAAATTGATACTGCGAATGTATTTGAATATTTTAAGGCTGAAGCAATTGGGATTGTAAATAAAAATGTAAACTTTGTAAATATAAACTTGACACTATGCAATTTACACAATATCTCCTTTCCAGACAACGCAACTACCTCTTCGGATGGATGGGCCTCTTATTTATTGTGGTAATCTGCGTTGGATTTAGCTTTCGGGATAAGGACAACTATGCTAGTTCTAAACGAGAAGTGTTACTGCGCCGTATTGGACACGACATACTCCTGCAGTCTGGCGACAGTACTTCAAGAGTGCTTCCCATCAAAAAGATAGCCGAAAACGAGTATCAAATCACTTTTGAGAGTGCGTTTAGCTTTCAACCCGATGCTCTGGTGAAAACGACGCAGCGTTGGTTAGCCAAAGACCCGCTCGCCAACGATTATGTGGTTAGCGTGCTTAACTGCGCCAACGCGACTGTCACTTATGGATACGCCATTTCCAAAAACAAAAAAGACGATATTGTAGCCTGTCTAGGAAGAAAACAACCGGTAGCTTGTTATACCATCAACATTACCTTTAAACCCAATGGCTTCGCAACAAACTATGGGTATATTTTGGGAGGTTTGTCCTTTTTTGCCCTGCTTGGTTTTGTTTTTTTGAAGCCAGCTAAGCCGAAAAATACGGTAGGTAAAACCGAGGATGACAAGTTATTTACTTTTGGTTTGGTCGTGTTTGATGCGCAACAACGTCAACTGCAAATCAACGAAACAATCGAAGTTTTGACCGCAACCGAAACGCGTTTGTTGCGCATCTTTGCTTCAGCTCCCAACGAAACCATAGCCCGAAGCCGCTTGCAAAAAGAGATTTGGGAAGACGAAGGCGTCATCGTAGGCCGTAGTCTGGATATGTTCATCTCAAAACTTAGAAAAAAACTAGAATTAGACCCAAAGACTAACATCATAGTGGTACGCGGCAAAGGATACAAGCTGGAAGTAACGGCTTAAGGAAAACTATCGCGTTCGAAATGGGAATTCGAAGGAATGCATTCGTGTCATTCGTGTTTGTTTTTTTAGGAGCAGTAGTTCTTTGCGCACCACACGAGTTGTCCCGCTGTTCGTTACAATCTCTTGTGCTGAACCCCAGCACAAGAGGATTTCCACTGCCATCCTACCGTCTGGACACAAATATTTATATTTGA